>NZ_JBKKAP010000151.1:0-52006 GCF_046714615.1 Paeniglutamicibacter sp. | reverse complement strand
GGGCCGCTCGCCGGCGGGGCGCACCTAATCGGTGCGCACCACCAGGAAGTCGTCGTTGTCGGCAAGCCCCAGGGACCGCAGCCCGCCCTCCCGGGCGGCGGCGGAGATCTCCGTGGGCGAGAACCGTCCGCGTTTCCCGCTGCGCAGGCGTTCGGCATGCTCCAGGGCGCGCTGCTCGAGGTAGGGGTCGAGCACCGCGTGCTGGTCGCTGCCCAGGGCGATGTGCGCGCCGGCGTCGGCAAGTTCCCTGGCGGGTCCGATACCGTCGCCCAGGTCGGCCTCCGTGGTGGGGCACATGACGATGCCGGCACCTCCGGCGCCCAGCGCCGCGATGTCGGCATCGCTCAGGTGCGTGGCGTGCACCGCCGAGAGTCGTGAATCCACCAGTCCCGAGCGCTCCAGCAACCCGGTGGGGCTCAGCCCGTAGGCCGCGTGGCAGGCGTGGTTTTCGGCCGGCTGCTCGGAAAGGTGCACGTGCAGCGGCAGCGTGGGGTCCAGCCGGGAGGCAATGTGCTCGAGGTCGGCGGGAGCCAGTGCGCGCACCGAATGGATGGCCGCCCCCAGGGTGAGCAGCCCGGCGCCCGCATCGAGTTCCTTCAGCGCCGCGGCCAGGCGCCCGTGGCGTTCGAGCCACCCGGCGGCGGTGCCGTCGCTGAAGCGTCGCTGGGTCTCATCGAGTTCCAGCACCGACCCGTCGGCGGCCAGGCCGCCCTGCAGGTAGCAGGTGTCCAGCAGCACCAGGCGGATGCCTGCGGCCAGGGCGGCGCGGCCCAGGGCCAGCTCCATGGCGTGCGGCTCGGTGTCCATGCCGTGGGCCCCATAGGGCGTGCCGTCGTTCCGGTGGTGCAGGTAGTGGAACTCGCCCACGGCGCTGTAGCCGGTGGCCACCATCTCCGCGAAGACCGCGGTTGCCAGCTGCTGGTACCCGGCGGGGGTCAGCGAGTGGGCAGCCGCGTACATGTGCTCGCGCCAGGTCCAGAAGGTGCCGACTCCCCCGTCTGCGCCCTCGTGGGTGCGGCCGCGCAGGATCCGGTGGAAGGCGTGGGAGTGCGCGTTGATCGGCGCGGGAACCTTTACCGTGTTGGTTCCGGTGGTCTCTTGCGTGCTCACAGCAGGTCCTCCAAGACGTCGGCGAGTGCGGCGACGCCAGCATCGGCGTCATCGTGCTCCACGTATTCCTCCGGCGAGTGGCTGATGCCCGAGGGGTTGCGCACGTAGATCATGCCGGAGGGAACCTCCGCGGCCAGCACGCCCGCATCGTGTCCGGCCCCGGTGGGCAGCAAGGGGGCCGCCGGGATCAGCCGGTGCACGGATTTGGCCAGCGCGCGGGTCAGTGCGGGATCGAAGTTCACGGTTCCGGAGAGGGATTCCTCGGTGAGCACCACGGTGCAGCCCTCGAAGGCGGCGATCCTTTGGGCCTGGCCGTGGATCTTTTCCACCAGCATCGCCGTTACCGCATCGTCGGGGTGGCGCACATCCAGCCAGAGGTCGACCCTGGAGGCAATCACGTTCGTCCCGCCGGGGACAGGTTCGAGCCTGCCCACGGTGGCCCGGGCATCGGCCTGCGCACGCGCGACCTCGCGGACCTTCACCACGAGCTGGGCCGCGGCGATCATGGGATCGGCCCGGTCCACCATCAGCGTGGTGCCCGCATGGTTGCCTTGCCCGGCAAAACTCAGCCGCCAGCGTCCGTGGCCCAGGATGGAGTTGCCGATGGCCACGGCGGGTCCGCGGCCCGCTGCGTCGGTGTGTTCCTCGGTGTTCAGCCCGCGGCCCTGCTCCACGTGCAGTTCGATGAAGTCGCCGATTCTAGCCAGCGTCGCCTCGTCCCTGCCCATCAGCGCGGGGTCCAGCCCGTTGGCCGCGGCGACGTCGGCGAAGGTGTTGCCCTGTGCATCGCGCAGGTTCAGCGCCTTCGCCGGGTCGATCGCGCCGGTGAGCAGCCGCGAGCCCAGGCAGGCCACGCCGAAGCGGGAGCCCTCCTCCTCGGGGAAGACGGCCAAGGCCAGGGCCCTGTTGCGCTGCAGGTCGCCGGAGGCCTCGCGTGCCGCCAGCACGTCGAAGGCCGCCAGCGCGCTGGCCACCCCGAGCGGGCCGTCGAAGGCCCCGCCGCCGGGCACCGAGTCCAAGTGGGATCCGGTGACCAGCGCCCCGCGGCGCGAAGCGGCATCCCGGGCCGAGCCGGGCAGGTCCCACCAGGCCCAGATGATGCCGTTGGCATCGGTGGAGACCTCCAGGGAACGGGATTCGGCTTCCGCGACAAACCACTCGCGCAGCGTGATCTCCGCCGAGCCGTACACGGGGCGCGAATAGCCCCCGCGCACGGCGTCTGGGCCAATGTCGTTGATGGCGGCAAGGAGGGAGTTTACGGTGCTCAAGAGTGGGTCATCTTCTTTCGGCAGGAGGCGTGGGGAGGCGGTGCGGGCAACCTTACCCGCACCCGGTCATTCCGACATCGGGATGCGCACGCCGCGCTCGTGCGCGACCTCGATGGCACGCTCATAGCCGGCATCAACGTGGCGGATCACGCCCATGCCCGGGTCGTTGGTCAGCAGCGCCTGAAGCTTGGCGGCCGCCAGCTCCGAACCGTCCGCGACCGAGACCTGTCCGGCGTGGATGGAGCGGCCGATGCCGACCCCGCCGCCGTGGTGGATCGAGACCCAGGTGGCCCCGGAGCTGGTGGCAGTCAGGGCGTTGAGCAGCGGCCAGTCGGCGATCGCGTCCGAGCCATCCTTCATGGCCTCTGTCTCGCGGTAGGGCGAGGCCACGGAACCGGAGTCCAGGTGGTCGCGGCCGATCACGATGGGGGCCGAAACCTTGCCCTCGGCGACCAGCTTGTTGAACAGCACACCGGCCTTGGCGCGGTCGCCGTAGCCCAGCCAGCAGATGCGGGCCGGCAGGCCCTCGAATTCGACGTGCTCCTGGGCCGCATTGAGCCAGCGGTGCAGGTGCTCGTTTTCCGGGAAGAGTTCCTTCAGCGCCTCGTCGGTGACGCGGATGTCCTCCGGGTCACCTGAGAGTGCCACCCAGCGGAATGGGCCAAGGCCCTCGCAGAAGAGCGGGCGGATGTAGGCCGGTACGAAGCCGGGGAATTCGAAGGCGCGGTTGTAGCCGCCCTGGCGGGCCTCGTCACGGATGGAGTTGCCGTAGTCAAAGACCTCGGCGCCGATGTCCTGGAAGCCGACCATCGCCTCGACGTGGGCGGCCATCGAGGCCTGGGCCTTTTTCGTGAAGCCATCGGCGTCGGCCTTGGCCTCGGTGTCCCACTGCTCCAGGGTGTATTCCACCGGCAGGTAGGACAGCGGATCGTGCGCGCTGGTCTGGTCGGTGATGATGTCGAAGGCCACGGTGCCCGCCTTTTGGCGACGCAGCAGCTCGGGGAAGACCTCGGCGGCGTTGCCGACGTAGCCCACCGAGAGCGCGCGGCCCTCGTTCTTGGCTGCGGCGACCTTGGCCAGTGCCGCATCCAGATCCAGTTCCACCTCGTCGAGGTAGCGCTTGGATTCGCGGCGGCGCAGGCGCTCCTCGGAAACGTCAACGATCAGCACCGCGCCGCCGTTAAGCGTGACTGCCAGCGGCTGGGCACCGCCCATGCCGCCGCACCCGCCGGTCAGCGTCAAGGTGTTGGCCAGCGTGCCGCCGAAGCGCTTGGCGCCGATCGCGGCGAAGGTCTCATAGGTGCCCTGCAGGATGCCCTGGGTGCCGATGTAGATCCAGGAGCCGGCGGTCATCTGCCCGTACATCATCAGGCCCTCGGCCTCGAGCTTGCGGAACTCGGGCCAGGTGGCCCAGTCCCCCACCAGGTTGGAGTTGGCGATCAATACGCGCGGCGCCCACTTGTTGGTGCGGAAAACACCGACCGGCTTGCCCGACTGGATCAGCAGCGTCTCGTCCTCCTCCAGGTCCGTCAGCGTCTTGATGATCGCGTCGTAGGCCTCCCAGGATCGGGCGGCGCGACCGGTGCCGCCGTAGACGACCAGGTCCTCGGGGCGCTCGGCGACCTCCGGGTCAAGGTTGTTCATCAGCATGCGCAGCGGGGCCTCGGTGGCCCAGGACTTGGCGGTCAGCTTGGTGCCGCGCGGAGCGCGGATAACGCGGGACGGATCGTGCTGGGTGAAGCTCATGGACTGGTTCTCCTTGTCGGTGATGCTCAAACTGGTGGTGCCCTGTGGGTTGTCGTTGGGGGGGGTCATTCGATGTGCAGGTGACGTGGGAGTCGGGCTAGTTCCCGAGGCCCGCGCCCAGAAGAGCGCGGGCCTCGGCGGCGACCAGTTGCCCGATGCGCTCGATTTCCGCCGCGTTCATCCGGTAGCTGGGGGCCACCACGGATATCGCGGCCACGGGTCCGCCGTCCACCGCAGCGCCGGCTGCCCCGAGCTGCCGCAGGGGCGCGGCGATTGCCGTGACGTCGGCCTCGACTCCCTTGTCGGAAACCACGTACCCGGCTTCCGGGGTCTTTCCGGCGAACACGACGCCCAGGCTGGATCCCTCCAGGGGAACGCTGCGGCCCACCCACGAGGCGTGGCGCACCGAGTGTGTGCCCTCGGCGATGGCCAGGTACACGGCGTGGTCGTTGCCCGTGCCCTGGTGGCCACGCACCGAAAGGTAGGCTGATTCGCCGGTCGCGTCGACCAATCGCTGAAGTGCCGGTGCAGCCAGGTGGATCAGCGACTCGTGGCTCAGCGCCTGGGCGCCGAGCTGCACCAGGCGCAGGCCGGGCCGGTATTCGCCGTCCGTGTCCTTGCGCACGAAGCCGCTGTTTTCCAGGGTCCGCAGCAGGCGCAGGGCCGTGGAGGCCGAAAGTTCGGTCTCGCGGGAGACTTCGGCCAGCGATACCGCCCCGGCATCGCAGACTGCGCCCAGCAGCTGCAGGGCTCGTTCCACGGTTCGGGTTGCCGGTTCTGCCACGGTTTTCCTCCATCTAGGTGATTCGGTGTCTGAAACACTTGCCTTTGGGTGCTATTTGGCGCCCTCGGACGAAATTCGACGCCCTGGGGGCTTGCCCCGGAGCCGATGATGCGTTTCACTTATTGAAACGCTAATTTCATCCCTTGGCAAGTGTTTGCGAGATCCGGCTCACATGACACCTCGGAAATTCCACCTTTCAGAAGGAAAAACCCATGAATGCCAGCATCACCATTTCAACCGGCGCGTTGAAGCCCGAGGACGTCGTAGCCGTTGCACGCCACGGTGCGCAGGTGGAACTGGGCGCCGAGGCCCTGGCCGCCATCGAGTCCTCCCGCGCCGTGATCGACGCACTGGTCAGCGACAGCGTCCCGCACTACGGCGTCTCCACCGGCTTCGGTGCACTGGCCACCAAGCAGATCCCGATCGAGCTGCGCGCCCAGCTGCAGCGCTCGCTGATCCGCTCGCACGCTGCATCCTCCGGCGCCGAGGTGCCGCGTGAGGTGGTCCGTGCGCTGATGCTCAACCGCATCTCCACCCTGGCCACCGGGCGCACCGGGGTCCGCCCGATCGTGGCAACCACCTACGCCGAAATCCTCAATGCCGGGATCACCCCGGTCATCGGCGAGTACGGCTCGCTGGGTTGCTCCGGGGACCTGGCCCCGCTCTCGCACGCCGCCCTGGCCCTGATGGGCGAGGGACCGGTTCGCGACGCCGCGGGCACCGCCATGGACGCCGCCGAGGCACTTACCGCAGCAGGCATCACCCCGGTGGTCCTGGCCGAGAAGGAAGGGCTGGCGCTGGTCAACGGCACCGACGGGATGCTCGGCATGCTGCTCATGGCGGCGGCCGACCTGCATGCGTTGGTCAGCATCGCCGACCTCTCGGCAGCCATGAGCATCGAGGGGCTGCTGGGCACCGACGCGGTCTTCGCGCAGGACCTGCACGCGCTGCGTCCGCACCCGGGCCAGCGCGACTCGGCGGCGAACATGCGCACGGTACTTGCAGGCTCGACCCTGATCGAGGAGCAAAAGGACGGCTCCCACAAGTTCACCCGCGTGCAGGACGCCTACTCGCTGCGCTGCGCCCCGCAGGTGCACGGCGCGGTGCGCGCGACCCTGGCGCACGCCGAATCCGTGGCTGCCATCGAGCTGGCCTCGGCCATCGACAACCCGGTGGTCACCCTCGACGGGCGGGTCGAGTCCAACGGCAACTTCCACGGCGCCCCCATCGGCTACGTGCTGGACTTCCTGGCCATTGCCGTGGCCGACCTGGCCTCCATCTCCGAGCGCCGCACCGACAGGTTCCTGGACAAGTCCCGCAACCACGGGCTCAACGCCTTCCTGGCAGACGACCCCGGGGTGGACTCCGGTCACATGATCGCCCAGTACACCGCCGCCGGCATCGTTTCCGAGCTCAAGCGCCTGGCAGTCCCGGCCTCGGTTGACTCGATCCCGTCCTCCGCCATGCAGGAAGACCACGTCTCGATGGGCTGGCACGCGGGACTGAAGCTGCGCAAGGGCATCGACGGCCTGGCCCGCGTGCTGGCCATCGAGCTGCTCACCAGCGCCCGCGCACTGGACATGCGCGACGGAGGCCTGGAGTCATCCAAATCCTCGCCGGTGATCACCGCGGTGCGCGAGGTCATCCGCACCCGAGTCGAGGGTCCTGGTACCGATCGCTTCATCTCCCCCGAGATCGAGGCCGTCTTCCAGCTGGTTGCCGACGGTTCGCTGCTGGCCGCTGCCAACTCCGTGGCCGACGTACCGCTGGCCTGATGTCCATTTCCCGTTCCACCTCAGGTCAGATCGTGGGCACTGCACAGAACCGTGACCTTTCCCCCGGCACCGTCATTGCCTATTCCGGACTTCGGCACGCCCCTTGGCGCAATGGCGGCGGGGTGACCCGGCAGATCGCTTCGGGACGGCTGAATCGCTCCGGAATCCCGGAAGCAACCTCAGGGGACGATTGGGACTGGCGTCTGAGCATTGCCGATGTCGACAGCCCAGGGAACTTCTCCGCCTTTGTCGGGATGAGCCGGATCCTGACCGTCATCGAGGGCGAGGGCCTGATGATGAGCATCGACGGGATCGAACGGCGGCTGGAAAAGTACAGTCCGTTGGGCTTCGACGGCGGGTCCGCCACCAGTGCGACGCTGCCCGACGGACCGATCAGGGACTTAAACTTGATCGCCCGCACCGGAACGGTGACCGGGCATGTTGCCATCGTGGAACTGTCACCGGAGCACCCCCTGCAACTCACCGGCGGCAGGCTCGGCGTCCTTCTCCAGGGCCAGGCCAAGGTGCTGGTGGGCGGGAAACAAGCCGGGGCCCTGGAACGCTACGACACGATCGTGGGCGGCGGGGAATCGACGCCCTCCATCAGTGGCCGCGGCTTCGTGGCCGTGGTTTCGCTGGAGCCCGCCGAGCCATAACGGCATCGGCTCCTCGATGGGCGGGACCAGGTCAAGAATTCGTTGACCTGGCCCGCCCGCTTTGGTTGCCTTTCCGACGCGCTTGCTCGCCTCGTCCACGGCGCCTTCCACCAACCCGAGCGGCAGCCCAAGCGCCACGTCAAATTGGCATGCACGGGCAGCGGCCCCAGATAATGGTTTCCATGCCTTCTTCGTCTCTCCTTGGCTTCGCCGGGGTCGCACTTGTCGTGGTGCTGGCCCCCGGACCCGACACCTTCCTGCTGCTGCGCTACGCCCTGAACCGTCCGCGCAACGGGGTCGCCGCCGCACTGGGCATGATGGTCTCGATCATGGGTTGGGCGGCACTGGCGGGCCTGGGCGTTGCAGCCCTCTTGCAGACCTACCCGGCCATCCACCAGGGCATCGCCATCGTCGGCGGAGCCTACCTGCTCTACCTCGGCCTCGGATCGCTGATCAAGGCCCGTTTCCTGGCCGGCGCGTCAGCGGCGACAGCCCGCACCACGACCAGGAAAGTGGCAGCGGCTGAAACCGAATTCACGCTGGTGCAATCGGCGAGGGCGGGTGCCCTCTCTGCGGCACTGAACCCGAAACTCGGGCTGTTGTTCCTGGCATTGATGCCGCCGTTTATTCCTGCCGGATCCAACATGCTGGGCTCGGCGTTGCTCCTTGGAGCCATCTTCGCGACCATGGGCTTCGCCTACCTGATGGTGCTGACCGCGATCGCGGCCAGGGCCATGGCCTGGTTCAAGAGCCCGACCGTGGGCATCTGGCTCGAACGGGTCTCATCGGGAGCGCTGGCCATCATGGGCGTCGTGGTGCTCCTCGGCGCGTTCACCTAACCGCACCGACCGCGGGCCGGACGCGGCATTTCCAGGCCTCCCACTAGACTTCTTTTCATGACGACAACGAACCGCTCCCTGGCAGCCGGAACCATCTTGCACCTGGCCGACTCCACCAAGCGGAAGTGGGCCCACGGGGAAATCCGGGAAATCGCCGCCGGAAAGCTGGGCACCGACGCGACCCTCTTGCCGGCCGAAGGCACCGAGTGGGATTGGCGCCTGAGCGTGGCCTCCATCGAAGCCGCCGGGGAATTCACGCCCTACGACGGCTTCGACCGAACGCTCACGGTGATCGCCGGCGAGCTGCTCGAACTCACCATCGACGGGTCGGCCCACGCGGTGGAGGCACTTCGTCCGCTGAGGTTCTCCGGCGGCAGCGCCGTTGCCGCCGCCCTGCCCACGGGAGACGTGCTGGCATTGAACCTGATCACGCGCGCCGGTGCGGTGCGTGGCAACGTGCGCATCGTGGAGCTGTCCAAGAAACGCGAACAGCACCTTTTCGGCGCCCAATTCGGCGTACTGCTGCAGGGAAAGGCCACCGTGCTGCGCGAAGAATCGGAAGAACCACTTGAGCTGCGCGACACCGTGATCGGCGGCGAGGAAGACTCCCCGCGCATCATTGGCCGCGGCTTCATGGCCGTGGTGTCCCTCGACCTGCCGTAAAGGCTTGGGCCGAGGGGTCGTGAAGTCCTCGGCTAGTTGTTCAGGCCCGGCTTGACCGGAACGAACCCGACGACATTCTTGCGGTGAATGGCCTTCTCCGGCATGCGCTTGAAGCCCTTCGCATCCATCTTGTTCTGCAGGCGGAATTCGGCCAGGGCCGCGTCATAGATTTCGTTCATCCGGCTGCCGGTGACCTCTTCCTGGGTCCCGTCGGTGAACGTGATGGAGATGGTGAGCTTGGCGGGGAAGTGTCGGCTCATCCGGACGTTGCCGTCGGTGTCCTGCTTGAGATTGATCATTTGTTGCCTTCTTTCGTAAACGGGTTCCCTCAGTCTTCACCAGGCGCGCCGGAATCCGTCATTCGCCACCGCAGGGGGAACCGACTTTCTCGCCACATTCCCGCGCATCGAGGCGCGACCGGGGGCGGCCCCATAGTGCAGTCGCTGGGCCAACTCACGCCATTGACATGACGTCACCGTGGTGTCATTCTGACATCGTGAACATCTCCCGTTACGTCAAGAACCTGCAGAACCAGCTTTCGGCCGCCGCCCAGGCCTCTGGTTCCGAGGCCCAGGAGATCGCCGAGCGGCTGGCTCCGACCCTCGATGCCTCGGTGCGCCTGCTGCTGCTCGAAGTGCTTTCGGACGCCGCCGCAGAAATCACCACCGAGCTGGCGCCCGGCTCGGTCGATGTGCGGCTGCGCGGAGCCGGCCCGGAATTCGTCGTCACCGTTCCTGAGTCCTCCTCGCCGGCCCCTGCCGCCGAAGGTGCAGCCGTCCCCGCCGGGCCGTCGCTTCGGGAGCAGGCCGAGGACACCGAATCCGCGACCGCGCGCCTGACCCTGCGGCTTCCCGAAGGCATCAAGGCCCAGGTCGAGGCGGCAGCGGCCCGCGAACAGCTTTCGGTCAACACGTGGCTGGTGCGCGCCGTCTCGGCCACACTCAACACCCCGCCCGGCGCCTCCGCGCAGCGCCAGAGGAATTCCGGCCATCGCTTCACCGGCTGGGTCAGTTAGGACAACGCCATGTACACCTTCCAGCCCACCGGCCAGGTCACCGCCTCCATCGACCTGTCCATGGGCAACATCCGCATCCTGGCCGGCGACGGCGAGACCCTCACCGTGCAGGTGGATCCGTCCAACCCCGCCAAGGCCGCCGACGTCCGCTCGGCCGAGTCCACGCTCGTCGAATTCACCGGCGACCGGCTGGACATCGTCCAGCCCAAGTCCCCGCGCGTCTATTCGTGGTTCAGCAGCGGCAGCTCCATTGACCTGCTCGTCCGTCTCCCCCGCGGATCGAAAATCCAGGGCACCACCGCGTACGGGGCCATCCGCACCGAGGGGGCGCTGGGACCATCGACGCTCAAGACCTCCTACGGGGACATCGCCGTCGAGGCGGGCGAGGACCTGCGGCTGCGGACCAGTTACGGCGACGTCACCCTCAACCGCGGCACCGGGCACACCGACATCCGCGGCGGGAAGGTCCGCGTGGGGCAGGTCGACGGCACCGCCGCGATCAAGAGCTCCCAGCACGGCACGTTCGTGGGTCTGGCCACCGGGGACCTGCGGGTCGCCTCCTCCTACGGCGACATCGAGATCGACCGCGCCCTGGCAACCGTCGTGGCCAAGACCGCATACGGGACGGTGCGCATCCACGACGTCGTGCGCGGGGCCATCGACATGCGCAGCTCCTACGGCGAGCTGGAACTCGGGGTGCGCGAGGGCAGCGCGGCCTGGCTGGATCTGGAAACCAGCCACGGCGCCGTCCGCAACCACCTCACCACCACCGACTCCGCCCCGGGAACCGACGAGCCGACCGACATCCTGCAGGTCACCGGCCGCACCTCCTACGGCGACATCGTCATCCGCCGGTCCCTGCCGGTCCGCTGACCGGGCTTGAAGCACAGCTTCACCGTTCCGCCGCCACGGGTCCACGGCGCAGCCCTGCCGCTAGACTTGTTGTTTCATTGCCAGCAACGGACGGTCATCGGCAGCCATGGACTACAACGACTTCGAGCTTGTTGCCTTTTGGGTGCTCGCCCTCGCGGCCGCACTGCCGTTGGCGGCCATTGGCATCCTGGTGCATGTGCGTGGCGGCGCCAGGGCCCCGGGGCTGTATCTGGTCCTGGGCACCACCGCCTCGATCGTGTACGGATACTTCGCCGGTCTGCTCGTGGGCACGCTGTTCCCGCCTCCCTACGTCCCCGGACTTTCCGAGGGCAGGGGCCTGGACCTGCGCGGTTTGGCCCTGATCTTCGGTTCCTGGATCGGCGGTGCCCTCGGGGTCCTCACTACCCTGGTCACCTTCGCGGTGTCCAAGACCGTGCAATGGCGCCGGGCGCGAAGGGCGCTGCAAGACCTGAACGCCGGGCTCCCGGGGACCTCCCCTCACTGACGCGCCGCCCCGCACGCCTCAGACTCGCAGCACTTTATCCTCGATCTCATCGGGAACCCAGGCGTCCCCGTCCCAGAGCACGTTGACAGCCAGCGGCAATTGGTGCGAGGCGCTCTCCACGATGTGCATGAGATAGCCCGCGGTGTTGGGAAAAGCCATGACGTCGTTCGGGGCGGCCCCCAGCGGGAACTCAAACCTCCGGCGCAGGATCAGTTCTTCCTCGATGCAGTAGGCGCCCACCAGGAAGCCGCTAAACGGTTTGCGCGGGCGCCGTGGTTCGGCCGTGTGGATGAGGATCGGGTCGAGCAGGAAGTCGGCCGAGGTCGAACGGCACTGGGTCCTGTTCATGTGAAGCCCCAGCAACGGCACGCCGTCGCTGCGTTCCTTCCCAAACGCGACCGTGGCCAGCGTCAGGCCGCACCCGTCCAACAGGGAACGCCCCGGTTCGCAGCGCAGCTGGATATTGCGCTCGACCAACAGCTCCGCGATGTTGCGTCCTCTTCCGGAGGGTCGGGCGGCAAGGATCGCATCCAGCCATTCCCCGCGGACCGGGCTCTGGTGGTAGGGATAGACACCCGCGCTCGGTTCCTTGCCGAAGGCCCCGAGCGAATCGAATTTCCAGGTGATTTGCTCCGCCCCGGAGGGTTGCTCGGCGAGCGCTTCCCAGAACTCGGTCCATTGGGCAGCGCTGTCCAGATAGGACATCGGGATGCCACCACCCATGTCGATGAAGCCGGGAGCATGCCCCAGGTCCACCAAGGCATCGGCCAGGTCCACGGACTCCACCAGCACAAGGGCACGATGCTCGGCGCTGTAGCCGCCGAGATGGAAGTGGATCCCCACGACCTGAAACTGCGCGGGGTCCTGCTGCCCGGCCAGGTATTCGAGCCAGTGGGCGGCCCGCAGGCCAAAGCGGGTGGGCGGCAGCAGGGCGTTGTCCGAGGCCAGGCGCAGGGCGACTCGGGCCCGCACCCCGCAGGACACGGCGACTTCCCGCAGATCCTCGGCCTCGTCCCGGTTGTCCAGGCTCACCACCACGTCGTTTTCCACGGCAAGCCGGAGCAGTGCCGGCGATTTGACGGCAGCCGTGACAATGATTCGCCCCGGGTCCACGCCCCGGCGCAGGCACTGGTCGAGTTCGTGGAAGCTGGCAACGTCGATCCCGCATCCGGCAGCCACCGCGGCGTCCATGGCACCGATGGTCTTGTTGGCCTTGCGCGCCAGATACACCTGGAAATCCACCGCGTGCCGGGCAGCCGCCTCGCGCAACTGCCCGACATTGCTGCCCAGCGAGGAGAAATCGTGGACATTGGCCGGGGATCCGAACGTCTCGATCAGTTCCCGGCATTGTGCGGCGTCCGCGAGCAGCCGCTCCATCCAGGGTTCAAGGCGCGCGGTCAGCGGTGCGGTGCCGTGCATCAGGGGTTTCATGAGCGATCTCCAAGGTGTTGTGGCATTCGTTGTCGCACGATGCGCTGGGCCCAGCGACGGGGTTCGGAATGCAGCGTGCGGTTCAGGGTGTCGTGGCCCAGCGTTGGGCCCTCGGTGGGACGGCCGAGCGCGGCCAGGGATTCGTTCCGGTTGCCGTTTGCATCGATGCAGGTTCCGTCCGCATCGGTCAACAGACCTCGCTCCCCCTCGCGCACCAGCACCTCTCCGGCCGCGAGCAGGCCGCCTATGACAGCTGACATGGCCCGGCCGGCCGGTGCCGCGGAGGCCAGCACGCCGCCAGACGGGGTGACGGCGTCGATCAGCACCGTGCCCCACGGCAGCCGCGGCGGGAAGGTGCCTTGGTCCAGCAGGCCGCAGTCGAAGAGTGCCAATAGCTTCAGCGCCGTGCCTTCGGGAGGACCGAAGGCCATGCGCTCCAGCTGTCGGGACACGCACTGGAACAACCTCGCTTGCGCTGGCCGCCAGCGCACCCGCGAGACGGCCTGCACCACCTCCGGATACAGGCCCGACCACACCCGTGCCCACAACCACTGCGTGGTCGGAGGCTCCTGCAGATGGTTCACCACGATGCTGCGGCGGATGTTTTCCGCGGCCGATCCGGCGTCCTGCCCATCCTCCGAGCGCCCGGTCAGGGCCGTGCGCCACAGGGCCAGGGGCGTGACCGGAGCCCCGCACAGCACCGCGCACTCGACGGCGCAGGAAAGCAGGATCCTGAACAGGCCGGTGTACGCGGCGCCATCGCCCGCCGGGCGGCATTCGAGGCCGCGGCCCCAGTCAAGGACCCGTTGCCGATGCGTATCGATGCACGAACGGATGTTTTCCGGCACCTCATCCGGCTTGGGAACCATGGGCAGGGTGCTCCGGGAGGCCATGGTGATCCTGTCCGGTTCCCGGCCACCGGGGATGTAACGCAGCGCGGGCACCCCGGAGACGTGGTCTGCGGCCTCGACCCACCGTCCGCCGCGGCCCTCGGTCAGCAGCAAGACCGCATCGTAGGCGGTCAAGGCCGCACCCCGGACCAGGACCCGGCTGCCTGCCGGGATGCTTTCCTCGCCCAGCGGCAGGTACTCCCCGATGAGCGGGCTCGCATTGCATGCCGCTTCGAGTGGCTTCCCGGGTGCATCTCCCGGTAACCCATGTCCGGTCGCGAGCACGACCTCGTCATAGAGCCCGGAACCGACATCGCTGAAGACCTCCCATTGCGCCCCGGCGCGCTCCACGCCCGTAACCCGGGCCGGGATGTGGGTCAGGCCGAAGCGAGCGGCCTCGGCCAGGTGCCGGAACTGCTCGTTCAGGTACCTGCCGACCACGACCCGCGGCGGATACCGCTGCGTGCTGCAACGCGGCTCGACCCGTGCTACCCATCGTGCGAAGGTCTCCGGGGCCGAAGCCGGCCCGGCGTCGACGATGCCCGCGGAAACATTGAGCCGCAACGCCGTCGACTGACCCTCCTGCCAGACCCTGCCGGCACCGGGCGGATAGGGGTCGAAAACATCGATGCCCAGACCTTCGGCCGCCGCGTCGGGACACCTGTCCCGGAGTTCGAGCAAGGCAAACAGGCACTTGGGTCCTCCCCCGATGAACGCCACGCGCGTCATCGGGGACTGGTGCCCAGCACCCCGGGAACGATGTCGGACTCCGGTTCGGAGCCGAGGTTGCCGCGGACCCAATCGTCGTCGTAAACGGTGTGCAGGTAGGGCACCCCCGAATCGTGGACCAGGAATCCGATGCGCGAGCCTTCCTCGATCCCCGGCAGTTGCCGCTCCATCGCAGCAACGATGGCGCCCGTCGAGGCGCCCGCGAGGATCCCCTCGCGCTTGGCCAGCTTGCGGCAGCCCCGGACCATGTCGATTTCCTCGACCCGACACACGACGTCGGGGTCCGCCTGCAGGGCCAGCTCCGGGACGATGCCCGCACCCAACCCGGGGAAGCGCCGCAGGCCCTCTTCCCCGCCGAACAACACCGATCCAACAGCATCCACCGCCACCAGCTTGGTCTCCAAGTGGTGTTGGCGCAGATACCGTTGGCAGCCCAGAAGCGTGCCCGTGGTGCTGGTGGCCACGAACAGCATGTCCAGCCGTCCGTCCACCGCTTCCATGAACTCGGGCATCGTCGTGGTGAAATGCGCGTCCGGGTTGTCAGGCGATCCGTATTGGTTGGTGGTCACGGCCCCGGGATTCTCGCCCAACAGCCTTTGGACCCTTTGGCGCCGTGCGGCCAGCTTGTTGCCGTCGGGAGGGGTCGGCACCAGCTCGATCCTCGCCCCGTAAGCGCGCATGATCTCAAGCGCCGATCGGTTGGCGTTCTCGTCGACGACCGCCACGAATCCAATCCCGCGGACCACGGATTGCCTGGCCAGCGCGATGCCGAGGTTCCCGGAGGTCGATTCCACGATGAGGCCCCCGGGCTCGAGCCGGCCGGACGCCATGAGCGATTCGATGAGACTGTGGGCAGTGCGTTCCTTGGTGCTTCCCGAGAGCTGGAGGAGGTCCAGCTTCGCGAAGACCTCGACCTCCGGCACGCCGAAGAGCCGCTCCAGCTTCACCGTCGGGGAACTCAAGGGGTGCAGTGTTCCAACGTTGGTCATGTTCGCTCCTCGCATCTGTTTGGACAGTGACATCCGGCCCGGCGGCCCTGGAACGGAAGGGGGCCCGGGCTGGAGCCGTGAATGGCCGGCGTTTCGCCTCGACGTGGGGAACGCCGATGCTGCACAGGTGGGCAAGTCCTCGTCAGCCGGTTACGACTGTGGCCAGTCTAGGAGCGGGCGTTGGATCTGACCAGACCAAAACCGAAAAATCACTTTCCCCAAGAGTCCTGCCGAAACACGGGTCCGACATGGGAAACTGATGAAATGGACACCCCCGGGAAACCGCAGCCAAACAACTTGTCGGGCGACCCTTCCCATTTGTCTAGCTGTCGGCCACCACGGGCACGAGGATGACGCCGGAGGACTTCGCCACCGGGTCGTTCGTGTTGTTCATCTACCCGCGGACCGGCAGGCCCGACCGCATCGAGCCGCCCGAGTGGTCGCTGGTCCCCGGCGCCAAGGGGTGCACGCCCGAATCGTGCGAGTTCCGCGATCTGGCCGCGGACTATGCTGCCAGCGGATTCCGCATCTACGGACTCTCCAGCCAGGACACCGAGTACCAGCGCGAGGCGGTCGGGCGCCTGCACCTGCCCTACCCGCTGCTCTCGGATCCCGGATTCGCCCTCGCCACCGCATTGGACTTGCCGGCCTTCGAGTTCGCTGGCGAAAAGCTCCATGTACGCAGCACCCTGGTCGTAACCGAGGGCACGATCACCCACGCATACGTTGGCATCACCGACGCCGTCGCGCATCCCCGACTTCTCCTCGCCGAACTCCAAGAAGGTCGCTAGGGAGCCCAAGGCAGCAGACGCCGACCACACCGATACGGGCTTGGCCTGTTGCGCGGGTTACCGGGACGCTCCGGCGACGACCACCCGGGTTGATGCCGAACGCCACTCAAGTCAATTTCTGATGTTCGGAACCCTTTTTGCAAGTGGTGCACATATTCCGGATCCCGATAGGCACAGATACGCCCGGGACGCCGTTCCGGGTTGAACCACCTAGATGACATAAAGGACAGCATCGCTACCATTTTCGGCAGGGCCATTTCACACCATGCCATTTTCGAGATTGTCCCACAATATGACCCAGGTAACATTCAGAAATCTTTCAGCCTCCACTAAAAATTCATCTGCGGTGCCGAACGCAGCGGCCGACGCCCCTTCAGGCACGGGCAGAAGGAGCCCCGCAGCACCCGAAAATAAACTCTTCGGTAACCCACATCACACCATGTCGCTTCATGATCTGCAGATCCCAATCGCTGTCGGTTGGTGGGCATATTTCCTCCTTCTCCCGGGCGCCGACAGGGACTCTGACCCGCACTCGCAGAGGCACTTTCCCATCCCATCCGAAGCGTGCCGCACGACGCGAACACCTGCCGTTTATGCGTCGTTCACCTGCCCCCACTACGTTTGCGGGACCACGCAGATGGAAATGAAGAATCCCACGAGGTCGATCGGCAGCGCCCGCTGCAGGACGGTCAGGGGGAGGCGGCCATGACCTTGTTTGCCGGGCTTCCAGTGCACTCCGTAAGACACGGAATCCACGGGAAGCCGGCAACCGGAATCGCCCGCCTTCGCAGGATTCGGCTATTTTCCCGATGAAAGGAGTTGGACAATGACCGCACACGCGAACAAGACCGGTAAGAAGATCGGCCAGCCAAGTCAGCTCACCAAGGCGGTGGCCAAACCGACGACCGACAAAAACTCGGTTGATAAAAAAGCCGCCCCGGCAGTAGCCGTGAAATCCGCCGCAGCGGCGCCAACGGCATCAAAGTCGGCAGCCGCGAGCACCACGACTGTTCCATCAGCGCAGGCCACTGCCACGAAGCCTGCAAAGACCGCAGCTGACACCACCACGGCAAAGACCGCAACCGTTCAGCCTGCACCCGCAAAGGCCACGAGCCGAACCGCTTCGTCGGCCCAAGCCACCGCCTCAAAGCCAGCCAAGATCGCGACGGAAAAACCGGCCGCTGCATCTTCCCGAACCGCCCCGGCAGCCCTCACGGCACCGGCAGCAAAGACCGCCGCAGCCAAGCCCGCAACCACTGTGAAGGCCACTGCCGCAAAGTCTGCGACAACCACAACGACCCCGGACACCGCCGCCAAGACGGCAGCGAAGACGCCCGAGACCACTACTTCCCGGACCGCAGCGGCCGCAGCTCCTGCCGCGACACCGATTGCGACCAAGACCGCAACCGCGGCAAAGTCGGCCACCGCCACCCAGACCCCTGCCGCGAAGACTGCTACGAAGACGACCGACGCCGCAACCAAGTCCGTCGGAACGGCAACGACGTCGTCCCCGACCGCAAAAGCCACCGCTACGGCACCCAAGACCACCCCTGCAGCAGCCAAGTCCACCATCGAGACAAGGTCCACAACCACAAAGCCTGTGGCTACCACTGCAGCTTCCGTCGCTTCGGCACCGGCCCCGGCCGTGAAGACCGCCGAAGCCGCGCCCAAGACCACCGCCGAGCAAAAGCCCGCCCAAGCCGCGGAAAAGCCATTGGCAGCGAACGCGTTGCCGACCTCCAAGGACACCGGCAACACTGAAGCCAAGACCGCATCCAAGGACGAGAGCGCCATCGCGACCACCACTGCGCGGACCATCCCGGCGACGAACGCGACCCCTGCAGCCAAGACCGCAACCGAGGCAAGGCCGGACTCCGCGGCCACCGCCGCACAGGTTGCCGCCCACGTTGCAGACCCGATGCCGCGCGCCACCCCGACCGGCCCGGAAGCACCCGAGGCCACCATCGGCACCGATGCCGCCTTCGCCTCCACCGTGCCGTGCGACACCGTCCTGCACACGCTGCGAAACATCTCCGAGGTCCGCCACTTTTTCCGCACCAACGACGTGCCGATCTTCTTCTTCGGCGCAACCCCGTTCAACCTGCTGGGCCTGGACCGCTGGGTCCGGAACTTCACCTACATCAGCTACTACGACGCCTGGGACGGTGCACACCCGCGGGTCTTCACCCCCGTGCACAAGCCCTACCGCGAATTCGGTTCGGGCGAGGAAATCAACAACTGTCTGCTGCTCAACGCCGAGGTCCGCGCCCGCATGACCAAGGACCTGCGCCCGGGCGTTCGCCCCAAGGTCGCCATGGTCTTCTTCGATGAGGAAACCGAGCAGATCTGCGACGAGCTGGGCTACGACTTGATCCTGCCGCCGGCGGAACTTCGCTCCCGGTTGGATTCCAAGATCGTCACCACCCGCCTGGGCAACGAGGCCGGCGTACCCTCGGTCCCGAACGTCCTGACCAAGGGTTCCGATTGGAAGGCCCTGCGCTCGGCGGCCGACAAGGCCGGGCTCGGCGAGCAGCTGGTCGTCCAGACGCCGTACGGGGACTCGGGCAAGACCACGTTCTTCATCAACAACGAGGCCGACTGGGACAAGCACAGCGCCGAGATCATCGATGAGGAAATCAAGGTGATGCGCCGGATCAACAACCTGCCGGTGGCCGTCGAGGCAGTGCTCACGCGCTCGGGTACCCTGGTCGGACCGTTCCTCACCGAGCTGGCCGGCCACAACGACCTGACCCCCTACAAGGGCGGCTGGTGCGGGAATGAAATGCACCCGGACGTGCTGACCGACCGCCAGCGCGCGCTGGCCACCGACCTGGTCAAGCGCATGGGCGACCGCCTTGACAAGGAAGGCTACCGCGGCTTCTTCGAGGTCGACGTGCTCGTTGACACCGACACCGACGAGGTCTACCTGGGCGAACTGAACCCGCGCATCTCCGGGGCATCGGCCATCACCAACGTGACCGCCGGGGCCTACGCCGACGTGCCGCTGTTCCTCTTCCACCTGCTTGAGTACATGGATGTGGAATTCGAGCTGGACGTCGACGAGATCAACGCGCGCTGGGAGGCCCTCTCGGGAGCCGACGTGTGGAGCCAGATGATCATCAAGGAGACCTCCGAGACCGTCGAGCTGCTCACTGCCACCCCGGCAACCGGCCAGTACTACCTGGACGCCAACGGCGCCCTGGTCTTCAGCCGCCCGGCCATGGACTGGCACATGCTGCAAAACGAGTCAGAGGCGTTCTTCTTGCGCATCTACGGCCCCGGCGACTACCGCTGGAAGGGTGCAGACCTGGGAATCCTGGTCACCAAGGGCCGTCTGCAGCTCGAGCGCAACGGGTCCACCCAGCTGACCATCAGGGCCAAGCACTTCATCGATTCCATCCGGGCCGGATTTACGGGTCTGCCGGTGGGCGGGGAGCTGCAGCTGGACGCCACCGCCGGGATAGGGGTCAAGACCCAGTGGTAGAGTCCCGATAAATCAGCGCTGCATCCCAAGCAGCAACTGAAAGCTGCTCCGTTGCAGCGACGATGGCGCCGCACCCGTGCGGCAATTTGAACGCTGCGATCTTGCAGCCATGGAAGGAAACAGTGTTGGACGGCGCGAACCTTGATTACCACCCATCCGGGGTGGACATGCAAAACTGGCAACTGCCGCAGAACCTTCGCTGGTCCTTCCAGCACATGGCCGAGTTCCTGCCCACCGCGGTGATATCGCGGGGGCGGGGACCGGCGGCCAAGCTTCCGGCCGCACACCGCGACCTGGACTCGATCATGCTGGCCCCGGCAGGTCCCGAGGAAGCGCCAATGAGCGTGGGCTCGGTCATGGCCGCGACCGAAACCGACGGGTGGATGCTGCTGCACCGCGGATCCGTGCTCACCGAGCAGTACTTCGGCGAGATGGCAGCCGACACGGAGCACCTGCTGATGTCGGTGAGCAAGTCGCTGGTCGGCGCCGTCGCCGGGGCGCTGTGCGATGCCGGGCTGCTGGATCCCGAGGCGCAGTTGACCGACTACGTACCCACGCTTGCCGACACCGGCTATGCCGAGGCCACCGTGCGGAACCTGCTGGACATGCGCTCGGGCATCGCGTTTTCCGAGGACTACCTGGACCCGAGCGCCGAGGTGCGGCTGCTGGAGCAGGCGATCGGCTGGGCTCCCCCGGTCCTCCCCGGCCCCAACGGCATGTACCCGTACCTGAGCACGCTGCGGCAGAAGACCGCGCACGGCGAGGCCTTCGAATACCGCTCCTGCGAGACCGACATGCTGGGCTGGATCTGCGAGGCGGTCTCCGGGTCGACCATGCCCACCCTCATGTCCCACCTTCTCTGGGGCAAGATCGGCGCCGAGTTCGACGCCGTGATCGGGGTCGACCAGTACGGCACCGGGATGTTCGACGGCGGGATCAACGCCACGCTGCGCGATATGGCCCGCTTCGGCTCGCTCTTCTTGAACGACGGGCTCGCCCTGGGCGGTGAACGCGTGTTGTCGGCCGCCTGGATCGAGCAGACCCTGGCCGGGGCGCCGGATTCCCGCGAGGCCTTTGCCAACAGCCCGGGCGACAACCGCATGCCCGGCGGCATGTACCGGAACCAGATGTGGTTCCCCTATGAGGGCAACGACGTGGTGCTCTGCCTGGGCATCCACGGGCAGATGGTCTACATCAACCGCCCCGCCCAGGTGGTGGGAGTCAAGCTCTCCAGCTGGCCGCATCCGCAGGACGCCTCCAAGCTCTTCCCCACGGTGCGCGCCTTCGACGCGATTGCCGCGACGCTGGGCTCGGAGCCGCCGGCCGTACGCCATGAGTTCCTGCCCCTGTTCACTCTCCCCGCGCGGGGAAAACCGCAGGCCGTGGCCGGAGACGCGAAATCTTAAGCTTGAGTTGTGACGCCCTGCAAGGGCACACCCTAGGAATGGAACAGAAGTGAAAGCGCCAATGTCGAAAGTCGACACCGACCAATATGCAACACCGTCCAACGTATGGCGACTGCGCACCGACGCCTGGGAATACCTTGGATATGCAGCAAAGCAGCTTCCGGGCATGGCGAATCCGGACACGGGCGCGAACGCCGTCGAGAAGGGGCTGCTGGACGAGGTCAGGCGCCAGCTGCGGTTCCTCGAGTCAGTCGAAACGTATTGGGCGGTCCCCGGCAAGGCGCACGTGCTGGAGCTCCGGACGCGGATCGAGGAGGGCGACTTCGCCGCGGCGCTGACCCTGATCGAGACCGTGACCCGCGGATTCACGCGCTTCAGGCACGAGCTCGACGAAAAGCTGACGGATCCCGATCCCGACGCAGAGCCACTTGATCCGGCGGTGCCGGCAATCGCCGACCGCCGGCCGCGCTTCGAGGTCCTGGTCATCGACGACGTCTCAGAGACGATGCGCGAGGAACTCATCGCCGAAATGGCCGGCCAGCGCAGGGATTCGGACGCCTTCACGTACCAAATCAACGTGGTGCCCAGCCTCGAGGACGCGCTCATCGCCGTGCTGCTGAACCCCACCATCCAGGCCTGCATCCTGCGCCCCGGCTTCACCGTGCCCACCCGGCACCGGCCCAGCGAAGACCTGCGCCGATTCCTGGACAACCTCATCGACCCGGGCGTCTCCGGCTACGCGCCAAGGAAGCGCATCCTGATGCTGGCCGACAACCTCAACGCGCTGCGCCCGGAACTGGACCTGTACCTGGTGGCCGACGTGTCCATCGAGGACCTTGCCGGTTCTTCCAACAAGCGCTTTGCCAGGCTCTTCCGCCGCGAGGAGTCCATGGAACTGCACCTGTCCCTGCTCGGCGGGGTGGCCGCGCGCTACAAGACCCCGTTCTTTGACGCCGTGCAGCAGCACAGCCGCAAGCCGGCCGCCGTCTTCCATGCCCTGCCGATCTCCCGCGGCGGCTCCGTGGTGAACTCCCGGTGGATCAAGGACATGGGCGAGTTCTACGGAATGAACCTGCTCCACGCCGAAACCTCCGCCACCTCCGGCGGCCTGGACTCGCTGCTGGAACCGCGCAGCACCATCCGCGACGCCCAGGTGCTGGCCGCTCGAGCCTTCGGTGCCCGACGCTCCTACTTCGTCACCAACGGCACCTCGACGGCGAACAAGATCGTGCACCAGTCCATCCTGGCCCCCGGGGATGTGGTCATTGCCGACCGCAATTGCCACAAGTCCCACCACTACGCGCTGATGCTCGCCGGGGCGCAGGTCGCCTACGTGGACGCCTACCCGCTGGACGAATTCTCCTTCTACGGAGCGGTGCCGCTGAAGACGCTGAAGTTCATGCTGCTTGACTACCGCCGGGCCGGGCGTCTTGACGAGGTCAAGATGATCACGCTGACCAACTGCACCTTCGACGGCATCGTCTACGACGTCGAACGCGTGATGGAGGAATGCCTGGCCATCAAGCCCGACCTGGTCTTCCTCTGGGACGAGGCCTGGTTCGCCTTCGCCGGGTTCCACCCGATCTACCGGCGGCGCACGGGCATGGCGGCCGCGGCGACCCTCGAGGCCAACTTCAAGGATCCCGCCTACATTGCCCGCGCCAAGGCCCAGCGGGCCGCGCTGTTCGACCCGGCCACGGGGGAACCGGCCGACGACGAGGTCTGGCTCTCCACGCGGCTGCTGCCGGACCCGGAGGCGGCCCGGCTGCGCGTCTACGCCACCCAGTCGACGCACAAGACGCTGACCGCGCTGCGCCAGGGGTCGATGATCCACGTCTACGACCAGGACTTCAGCCACCTCAACGAGGTGACGTTCAAGGCCGCCTACATGACCCACACCTCGACCTCGCCGAACTACCAGATCCTGGCCTCGCTGGACATCGGCCGGCGCCAGGCGGTGTTGGAGGGCTATGAGCTGGTCCAGCGCCAGGCCTACCTTGCCCAGTCCGTGGCCCAGATGGTGGCGCGCCACCCGCTGCTGAAGAAGTACTTCCGGGTCTTGAGCACCTGTGAGCTCATCCCCGAGGAATACCGCGAAACCCGGCGGCCCATGCCCTTGCGCGATGGCATCTCCGCCATGGACGAGGCCTGGCGCACCGACGAATTCGTGGTGGACCCCAGCCGGCTGACCCTGCACATCGGGAACACCGGGGTGGATGGCGACACGTTCAAGCACAAGTACCTGATGGACCTGCACGGGATCCAGGTCAACAAGACCTCCAGGAACACCGTGCTGTTCATGACCAATATCGGCACCTCGCGCAGCGCCGTGGCATACCTCATCGACGTCTTGGTCAAGCTCGCCGAGCATTTCGAGACCGAACGGGCCGACATGGGCCCGGCGGCCCTGGCTGCCTGCGAACGCAGGGTCGCGGAACTTGTCAGCACGCCGCCGCCGTTGCCGGACTTCAGCCGCTTTGCCGACCGGTTCCGCAGCGGAGCGGACACCATCGACGGGGACATCCGGACGGCGTATTTCACCACTTACAAGACCGGAAGCTGCGACTACCTGATGCCGCGGGAGCTGGCCGAGCGGGTCCGGGCCGGGGACGAGGTGGTCTCTGCCGGGTTCGTGACGCCGTACCCGCCGGGATTCCCGATCCTGGTGCCGGGGCAGGTCGTCACCAAGGATATCCTTTCCTACATGGAGGCACTGGACACCCGCGAGATCCACGGCTTTGACGCGGCGCTGGGCTACCGGATCATCAACGATCTCCCGACGGAGGTTTCCGGGGCCTAAGGGGCCCCAGACGGGAGGCATCGGCCACGCGGCCGGTGCCTCCCGCCCGCCTTTGGCTCAGGCCGAGGGCCGTACGACCAACACCGGGCAGGCCGCGTGCCTCACGCATTGCTCGCTCACCGAGCCCAGCAGCATCCCCTTCAGCCCGCCGCGCCCACGGGTTCCCACCACCAGCATCCGGGCCTCGTGCGAGATCGCAATGAGGCTCTTGGCCGGCGGCGCGTGGACGGGCTCATAGGTGATCGGGACCGTCTTGAACTTTTCGGCGATCGGGCGCACGTTGCGCTCCAGTTCCTCACGCACCGCCGCGGTGAACTCCTCCATCGCCGGAACGTACCCGAACTCCCACTGTGCCGGACGCGGCGCTGTCGCGATGGACCATGCCCGCGAAACGACGACGGGCGCCTTCAGCTCCTGCGCCAGCTCCAGGGCCATGGCCAAGGCGTCGTCCGCGCCGTTTGACCCGTCGTGCCCCACGACAATGCTGCCGGCCGGTGCCGGTTCCGGTGCCGGGATCGGATAATTGAATGTTCCTTCGGTGCTCATGGCCGATTCTCCTTCTTTGTCGTGAGGTGGTTGGTTGTGCCCGGGGGCGGCGGTCAAGGCTTCGTGTATTCGTCGTGCAGCCGGTGCGCCTCGGCCACCTGCTCACGGATCTTTTCGACGTCCTTGGCCTTGTTGCGGTACTTCGGGTCCATGGTCAGGATCTGGGCTTCCTCCAGCTTCAGCAGCCGGTAGACACGCTCGCGCTCGGCAGGATCTGCGGTGTAGCCGAGGTCGATGTAGCTCACCGCATGCCGCCGCGCACTGTTGATGGCGGTCTGCGCCTTTCCGGCCTTGCTCACCAGCGAGAAGATGATGGTCAGGACAAGCACGCCGATAATGAAGCCCAGCGACAGTGCCGTGGTGATTTCAATGACCGGGATGGGCTCGCCTTCGTTGATGAAGGTCAGGTTGTTTTCGTGGAGTGCGTGCAGCACCAGCTTGACGCCGATGAAGGCCAGGATGGCGGCCAGTCCGTAGGAGAGGTAGATGAGCCTGTCCAGCAGTCCGTCCAACAGGAAGTACAGCTGGCGCAGTCCCATCAGGGAAAAGGCCGTGGCGGTGAAGACGATGAACACGTTCTGCGTCAGGCCGAAGATCGCGGGAATGGAGTCCAGCGCGAACAGGATGTCGGTGCCGCCGATCGACACCATGACCAGCAGCATGGGTGTCAGGGCCCGCTTGCCATGGTGCATGGTGAAGAGCCTGTCGCCATCGAAATGGTCGGTCGTGTGGAGGAACCGCTTGGCCAGGCGCATGATGAAGTTGTCCGACTGATCCGCCGCGTGGTCCCCCGGCTTGAGCAGGTTGCCTGCGGTGATCAGCAGGATCAGGCCGAAGAGGTAGAACACCCAGGCGAAGGAATTGATCAGCGCCGCACCCAGGAAGATGAATCCGGTACGGGCGATCAGCGAGAACACGATGCCGAAGAGCAACACCTTCTGTTGGTCCTCGCGGGGAACCCGGAAGCTGGCAATGATAATGAGGAAGACAAACAGGTTGTCGACCGATAGGGCCTTCTCCGTGATGTAGCCGGCGAAGTACTCCGAACCCATCGTGGCACCGCCAAAAACAAGGACCAGGATCCCGAAGAGGACGGCAATCCCCACATAGACGGAGGACCAGATCCCGGCTTCCTTGAGCGTGGGAACGTGCGCCTTGCGGATGTGGAAGAAGTAGTCAAAGGCGAGCAAGGCCAAAATGACGACGACGGTGATGCCCCAGACAAGGGGTGAAACGCTCATATGTCCCTGCTTTCGGACGGTGGTGGCAGCGGGCCCGGCGCATTGCTTGGCGTTGTCCTTTCCGGTGCCGGAACGCGCCCCGGGTAGGGCCACGCACGGCATCCTCGATTACAGGCAACCGAGCAAAGTCCTTGTCACGAAACTAGCACCCCGCTTGGGCGTTTGATAACCCCCGGCAGGGGCGATAATTCCCCGAGGTTCAATTCCCGGACGCGGGAAAGGAACCTCCCCCGGTTGCCATCGGTCGAACCCTGAAACCGCCGCTCGAACCTGCCGCCGCGTGTGTGTTGCGATTTTCCCGGCGTCCTCGGCGTGGGGCCCAGGTGTCGCGGTCAAACACCGGGATGGAATCCTTCCCCGGAGCTCCCGGTGCAGGGGCCAGGACAGGCCCGAACCCATGGTTCAGTCAAAAATCGCGCTTGTCGAAAATTGCCCTGCCGACGTCGACACCGGACTGCTGGCTGCTCGGTGCCGACTCGCGCGGCTTGTTCCTAGAGCATTCCCCCGGCGACCTCCGGTGAGCCTGCGACACCGCCTGCACCACCGGATTGCCCGGGATCGCCCACCGTCTCGCGGGCCAGGAACGTCTCGACCTCGAAGAGGCTGCTCGCCCGCTCCGCGACGTTCAGCAGCGTGGACATCGACGCCACCTCCTCGACCTGTTCCTTGAGGAACCAGAGCATGAATTGCTCACCCAGCGGGTCGTTTTCGGCCCGGGCCGCGGCGAACAGCGCCTTGATGCTTTCGGTGACCTCGATTTCCTGGGCGAGCGCCAACTTCAACGGTTCCAGGGCAGACTCGAAGTCGTTGCGGACCTCGCCTATTCCGGGGATGGCGAACTTGATGCCGCGGTCCAGCATGTACTGGACCATCATCATCGCGTGATTCCTCTCCTCCAGCGCCTGGCGGTAGAAGTGCTTCGCCATCCGGGGCAGGTCTTGTCCGTCGAACCATGCGGCGATGGCGATGTACTGCTGGGAAGCCGCGAACTCGTTGCCCAGCTGGCGGGTCAGCAGCTCGTTGAAGTGGTGGCTCATGATGCTCTCCTTCAATAGGTATGCACGGGTGCGGACCTGGTGCGCCAAGGGCCGGGCGGGCCGGGGTGGCGGAGGACCTACATCGAGCGTCCCCCGCTCCTGATCCCCGAGTCAAGGGCCAGAGGTGCGCTGGCCGATGAAGCGGCCGTTGTGCTTCGCATGCATTTTGGCAGCCGGTGCCAAGTGCCGCGGCGGTGCGCTGCCTGTGCGTCGTCTCAGGATGTTCCGGGCTACTTCCCCATGAAGTCGAGCAGGGCCGCATTGACCTCCGCCGCATGGGTCCACAGCAGCCCGTGGGGCGCCCCCTCGATTTCCACGTAGTCGGCCTCGGGCAATAACAGGCGGAACCGGCGCGCCGTGGCGTCGATCGGCAGGATATTGTCTTCCGTGCCGTGCAGGATGAGTGTCGGCTTGCCGCTGGCACCCACCGCTGAGACGTCGTCGCGGAAGTCCTCGATCCAGGAGGAGACGACGGCGTAGGCAGCCACCGGCGCGCTGGAGACGGCGGTGTTCCAGTTCGCCGTTACCACTTCCTGGCTGATCCGCGACCCCAGGGTCTCCTCAAGGTTGTAGAAGTTGGAGAAGAAGCTCGTGAACCAGGCAAAGCGGTCTCCCCGGGCCTGCTCGGCGATTCCGTCGAAGACGTCCTGCGGAACGCCCTCGGGGTTGTTGTCCCGCTGCACCAGGAACGGCTCAAGCGAGGCCAGGAAGGCAAGCTTTGCGATGCGCTTGTGCCCGGACCTGGCCACGTAGCGGGCCAGCTCGCCGGTGCCCATGGAGAAGCCGACCAGGATCGCTTCGTTCAGGTCGAGGGTTTCGAGCACCGTGTCCAGGTCCGACGCGAAGGTGTCGTAGTCATACCCCGTGCCGACCTTGCTCGATTGGCCGAAGCCGCGGCGATCGTAGGTAATGACGCGGTAGCCGGCCTCGAGCAGGGCCCGGGTCTGGCGCTCCCAGCTTTGTCCATCGAGCGGGTAGCCATGGATCAGCACCACCGGCTGGCCCGCGCCTTGGTCTTCGTAGTACAGGTCTATCGATGTGCTGTTTTCTTTTCCAACGCTGATGAACCCCATGGAGGAATTCCTTCCATTCGATGCCGCGTACGATCGCTTTCCGGATCTGTCACTCACGCTAGAGAACCGCTGTTCCGATTTCAAGCATGGTCGGGGTCGTGAGGCCGGATGAGGCCCGCCGACGCATTCCCTTGGCTACGAAGAACCGCTGCCATGGCGAGAGGCACCCCGCCCTCCGCACGGGGACGTTGCCAAGTGGTTCGTGTGCGTCGGCGTGTGTTGGCTCGGCGAGGTCGCCGTCCCCGGCCGGTGTGGTGTCCGGCGTCAGGTGGTCCCGGGTGGGTGTCCCGGTGCCGCCGCGTGTTGCTCGGCAATCAGGTATTCCTCCACGGCCTGGGCGGGGACGCGGTAGGACCGGCCAAATCGCACGGCCGGCAGTTCCCCCGAATGCACCAACCGGTAGACGGTCATCTTTGATACACGCATATCCAGCGCGACCTCGGCCACCGTCAGGTAATGCGCGTTCTCGAACCCCTTCAGATCCACCATTTCGTCCCCAATCGAATTGTCTTCATCCCCAGATGAAACAGCTGACTCCGTGCACCACTTCAACCCCAAGTGCAACGTTGTTCCCATGGTAGACATCAGGACCCGGCAACACCATGGAAAAGACATTGCATTTGGGCTACGGTGCGCTCAAGTTGGGCATGCCGTGCAGGACAACAACCGTCCCGCAATACAGGGCGGGATTCGCGCGGCAGACGACCCCGGACATCCTTGAGGGAACGCACATTGGTTGCGCAATAAATACGCCCCTCCTGCGCCCCGCAATCTTCATTTCATGCGTCCCCGTTAGCGCTATGGATACCCCGTCGTCGCGGTGCTTCAATTGGTCCATGACGCACAATGTGCAGGCAGACTACCTCGTGGTCGGGGCCGGCGCCATGGGCATGGCGTTCGCCGATGCGCTGATTGACCACGCCGACGTACGCGTCGCCCTGGTCGACCGGCGCCACGGCCCGGGCGGGCATTGGCTCGATGCCTATCCCTTTGCCCGTCTGCACCAGGCTTCCGCATTTTATGGTGTCTCCTCGACGTTGCTGGGCGATCGCCGGGTGCAGCAGCACGGTCCGGAGGCCGGCCTCCACGAGCGGGCCGACGTCTCCGAAATCTGCGCCTACTACGCCCACATCCTGACCGACCGGATGCTGGGTTCCGGAAAGGTCGAGTTCTTCAACAACTGCGAATACGTTGCCGATCGGAAGATCGTCTCGCATATCTCCGGCCGGCGGTTCGAGGTGCCGCCGACGTGCCGGATCGTCGACGCTCGCTACCTCGCACCCGACATCCCCTCGGTCACGCCGCCGCACTTCGGCGTCGAGGACGGAGTCCGGGTGGTTCCGGTCAACAACCTCGCCCACATCGTGGATGCTCCGAGCCAGTATGTGATCGTGGGATCGGGCAAGACGGCTACCGACGCCTGCATCTGGTTGCTGGCCCATGGCGTGGATGAGGCAGCGATCTGCTGGGTGCGGCCGCGCGATCCCTGGATGCTCAACCGGGCGGTGGTCCAGCCGGATCCGGCGGTGTTCCTCGGCATGGCCGCCGACACCATGGATGCGGCGGCGGCGGCGACATCGCTGGAGGATCTGTTCCTTCGGCTGGAAGATGCAGGAGTCATGCTCCGCATCGACAGGGCGGTCACCCCGACGATGGCAAAGACGCCGACGCTGGCGCACTGGGAGCTGGAGAAACTGCGCACGATCGAGCATGTGGTGCGGCTGGGACATATCCGGCTGGTGGAACGCGGGCGCATCACCCTCCAGGAGGGGGCGGTCCCCATCGCGCGGGACGCGCTAGTCGTGCACTGTGCGGCATCCGGCCTGCGCTACCCGCCGACGATCCCGATCTGGGGACCGCAGGAGATCACGTTGCAGCCGATCCGGGCCGGGTTCCCGTGCTTCGGGGCGGCACTGGCCGGATACGTGGAAGCGACGCGTGATGACGACGCGGAAAAGAACCGGCTCTGCCCGCCGACGCCATATCCGAACACGCTGGCGAGTTGGGCTCTCATGCAGGTCCTGGGCACCCGCGCGGCGATGTCGTTCGGATCCGAGCCCGACATCAAGGCCTGGGCCGACACCGTGGCGCTCAACCCCGCGCGGGTCCCACCCCAGGACGGCAGATCGGCGGCGTTGAAGGACTCGCTCTCTCGACTAAAAGCCCAAACTCCGGCGGGAATTGCCAGGCTGGCCGAGTTGGTCTGAGCTGTGGCGGAGGTATCCCCGGTACCGCTATATTAAAGACCTTCTCCTACAACCGTAGTGAGAAGTAACAACGAAGAGAACGGAAATATGTAGATGCGCGGAAGCAATCTTGTATGGACAATCGTAGGCGTTCTTGTGGCCATTGCCTTGGTGATCTGGATCGTTTCGGCGGTCTAGAGTGACTTCTCTGTGTTGGTACGAAGAAGCCCGGCCATAGTTTTAGGGGCATCTTCTAGAAGGACTTGGAATGCAGGCACCGTTTGTATTCCAAGTCCTTCTGTCCATGTTGTGAATGGATTCCAATTGGCATTCATGAGGTCCTCAGCACATCGTTCCCAAGATCCATATTGCCGCGATCGGGTGAAGGGGCTCGTGTCACGATTCTTTGGATTTTGAACACCCCGGCCGGACCTTCAAAAAATGACAATGCGCCACCGAACCTCCTCGCAAAGCCAATCCCCAATCCACTTCCGCCAGAAATGTTCAGGACATTTTTCGTGCGCTTCAAGCCATCTCCACCAGTCTTTACGATGGACTGCGCTTAGCTCCTGCACCCGGCTCGTCGCCGCTATGGGTAGCGCCCTGCAGAGAGGCCGTGGGTGATCGCGGCTGCCCACCGGTGCGGCAGCGAGTCCGAGCCGTTATCGCCGGCCGGCGCGCGTCCCTGCAGGCCGCGCGGAGCGGGTGCCGACTTGCTTACGCGACCGGGCCCAGCGTTGTCCCGGGCACGAATTCGCCGGCAAACTTTTCGTGGCGGACCTCGGCTCCGCCAGGGTTGCTCATGAGGCGCTCGAGGACCTCGACGCCGCGTTCGGCGACCTGCTCCACCGGGATGCGCAGGGTCGTCAACCCGATCAGGTCAAGGCCAGGGATGATGCCGTCGCAACCCGTCACGGAAATGTCGCCCGGAACATCCAGTCCGGCGGCGCGGGCGGCGCGCAGGAAGATCATCGCGCGGTTGTCGTTCGGGAACATCGCGGCGGTGGCCTGGCCGTCGCGTGCCAGCTCCAGGATGCGCCCGACGCCGGCCTCGGGCTGGCCAAAGGCATCGGTCTCGACCCGGTGGACGGTGATGCCGCGGCCTTCCAGGTGGACGGCCATGGAGCTGCCCCGGCGGTTCTCCGCGGTTGAGACCCGGGCGGCCGGTATCAGCACCGCCACGGACACGTGCCCGGCGGAGGCGACCTTGTCGGCCAGCGTCGCACCATGGACGTCCTCGTCGTAGGAGACCCCGTGGATCCGGGGATGGTCCTCGACCCGGCCCACCGATACCACCGGCACGCTGTCCAGGAACGGCTCCAGGTCGGCCGCCTTGATCACGCCGGTGGACACAATCAGGCCGCCGACGCGCAGGCCAAGCATGCGGCGCAGGGCGGCGAGTTCGTCCTCTGCCCCTACCTTCCAGTGCGGCACTGCGGTGATGAGCTCCAGCCCGTGGTTGCTTACCGCTTCCTGCACGAGCGAGTGGAGCTGGCCGTACGCAGGATTCCGAGGGTCCCGCAGCAGCAGGCCGACCAGGTCTGACTTGCGCTTGGAGAGTCCCTGCGCCATGGCATTTGGCACGTAGCCCAGTTCGCGCACGGCATTGAAGACCTGCTCGCGCGTTTGGGGGGAAACCGGCGGGTTGCCCACCAGAACCCGGGAGACGGTCGCACGGGAGACATTGGCGGCCCGCGCCACGTCCTCCATCCGGACCTTCAGGCCCTCGCGCCGCACCTCCGCGACAGGGCGGGAGTGGGATTCCTCCATCATCCGCGCCCTTGGCATTTCGGGCATGCTCCGCTCCCCTTCCCTTTCTTCACTAGGTCCAATCCTCATCCTATGGCCATTCCCCCGGCGCTCCGGGCCGACTCCACCAGTCGGCGGTCGCGGTAGGGAACCAGCAGGGACGGCCAGTCGGTCTGGATGATGTCGGCACCCAGGCCGATCAGCTGGCCCCAGCCCTCGTCCGGCGATCCGAGCACGGAGGTCTCGTCGTCAAAGCCCGCGAAGAGCGGGACCCGGTTGCTCAAGTTGATCGCGTTCAGCAAGACGAACAGGCCCTGTCCGTGCAGCCACCGGATGTACCCGGGTTCGACGAACTCGTGGTCGGGGCTCGGGGCGATCAATTCCATGCCCACGGTGTTGATGCCTTCGGTCGCCAGCACCCGGAGCACCTCCTGGTGGGACCTGACTATCGGCGCGTAGGGGTACTTCACCGGGTGCGCGGCGAGCGTATCCAACAGTTCCGTCTCAACGGGCGACTTGAACAGCAGGCGGCCAGGTTCCGGCAGTCGGTCCAGGACGGGTAACAACCGCGGCCATGAATTCCAGGAGCGGTCCACGTTGAACAGGGTCGTCGGCTGAGCCAAAAGCACGTCTTCCAGCTTGGCCACCCGCAGGGGCTCCCCCGGGTGCGAGCACCACTTGTAGCCCAGCTCCAGGATCTGCGCCGTGGAGAGCGTGCGGATGTTCTCGGCAATGCCGAAGTGCATCGCTTCGTAGCCGTCGTGGAACAGGAAGAAGTCCCCGTCGGTGGATTCGACGACGTCGATTTCCACCATGTCGGCCCCCTGGGCCAGGGCCGCGGCGACGGCGGGCCCCGTGTTCTCCGCGATGCTGCCCAGCCCGGTGCCACGGTGCACCGCGACCAGCGGCTGCCGCCGTTCGAAGGCGGCGTTGAGCGGCTCGTTGATCCGTTCGTAGTTAGTCTGTCCAAACATGTCAGTTCCTCTGGTTTCGTAACTTTGCGGGCATCGCGGCGGGTTCAGTTGGGGTATCCGCCGGTGGTGCTGCATGCGCCTTTTTCCTGCGGCGCCCGGTGGAGGGCCCGCCGTAGACCAGCCACATGGTGGTCGCGGTGATCAGCATGAGCAGCACGGTGTAGACGAAGGTCAGCGCCGTGCCGTCGTTAAGCGTGTCCTCCGCTGTGGCGTTCTTGATGACAATGCCCAGCGGCTGGTAGAGCGGGTGCGAGACAAACACCGCGGTGTCGTAGTCATCGAGCAGGCTGTTGAAGTTCAGCGCCGCGATGGCCGCCGCGGTCGGCGCCACCACGGGCAGCAGCACCAGGCGGAAGGTGGTCAGCGGGCCGGCCCCGAGGATCGCCGCCGCCTCCTCGAGCTGGTCAGGGACCCCGGTGAATGCTGCCTTGAGCATGCGCAGGGTGAACGGGATCTTCAGGATCACGTAGGTGATGCCCAGCAGCGCCACCGTCCCTGTCAGCACCATGTTGCCCATGATCCAGCTGGCGTGGTCGTAGGCGATGACCAACCCCAGGGCAATCAGCGTCGAGGGCAGGATCCACGGGATGTGCAGCACGAATTCGATGAACGCGGTCACCCTGTTGCGGTACTTCTGCAGCAGGCGTGCCACGAACAGCATGCCGGCAACCACAGTGATCGAGGCGAAGGCGCCGTAGCCGATCGAGACCAGGAAGGGCCAGAAGGCCTCGTAGTCGGTGAACACCAGTTCGTAGTTCGCCAGCGTGAAGCTGCCCCACGACAGGGTCCCGGAGCTGATCGCCGAGGCGCTGGTGAAGGAGAAGACCACGATCAACAGCGGAGGCAGCACGTACACGGCCAGCAGCAGGTAGGCGGCTGCATGTACCGCGGCGTTGGCCCACCGGTTTTCGATCCTCTGCTTTTTCAGCGCCGCCGGGACCTTGGACACTGCGAAGTAGGTTCCGCCCTTCTCCATCCGATTCAGGATTCCCAGCAGGACCATGGTGGAGATCCCGAGCACGATTGCAAGCGTGGCGGCAAGGTCGCGCGAGGACGGGGAGTTGGCGAAGGTCAGGATCATCGGCGTGATGGTCTGGAATTCGGTGCCGCCCAGGACCTGGGGCGCGGCCAGCGCGCCGAGGCCACCCAGGAACGTCAGGATGGTGATGGCGTAGAGCATGGGGCGGATGGTCGGCAGCACGATGGTGAGCAGCACCCGCCACGTGGAGGCGCCCATCATCTTGGCCGCCTCCACGGTCTGGAAGTCAACGCGCGCCAGCGCATTGGTCATGAACAGCAGGTGGTTGCCGGTGCCGGCAACCGTCATCACGAACACCACGGCGGCCATGCCGGTGAACCAGGCACGGTCCATCTCCGGAAATGCGCCGGCAAGCAGGTTCGTCACGAAGCCGTGCTCGCCGTAGATGATCTTGTAGCCGGCCACCTGGACGATGCCGCCGTAAATCAGCGTGGTCGCATAACCCAGGTAGAGGAAGCGGGCGCCCCTGATGTCGAAGTACCGGGTGGCCAGCACGATGAAGACGCCGACCAGGTTGACCGTCACCGAAAGCACCACGGCCAGCCCGAAGCTGTTGCGCAGCGAGTCCATGGCCCGCTGTGAGGAGCCCAGCCGCTCCAAGGCGCGGAAGCTCGGCTTGCCGTCGGGTACGAAGACCTCGCCCAGCAGCCGCAGGTTCGGCCACACCAGGAAGGCGGCCGAGAACCACAACAGCACCACTGCCACCACGATGAACAGCGGGGAGCGCAACATCTTGCGCACCGAGGTGCTCATCGGGAACCCTCCGCGACCATCGGCGCGCTCTCTGCCGGTTCCGCCACGGCCTGTTCGGTTTCGGCCCGCGCATCCTCGTACTGCAGCACGTCCGCCGGATCGATGCCCACGACCACCGGGTCGCCCGCCGCGAAGCCGGGGTGCCCGGTCTCTTGGAGCATCCCCTTGACCACTCCCTGGTCGCGTCCGGCCAGCTGGACGCGGTAGCTGCTGTAGACCCCGTGGTACTGGCGCGAGAGCACGGTGCCCGGCAGCATGAGCCGCGCGCCGTTCCCACGCGAGACTTCGTCCGGGGTGTGCAGCCCCACCTTCTCCACACGGAGGTACGACGGAGCGCGGGCATCCAGCCCGCCCGTTCCGCGGGCGCCGCGGGCGTTCTCGGCGAGGGCGGCGACGGTTCCGGCGGCAAGCCGATTGACGTCGCCGATGAAGTTGCAGACGAACTCGGTGGCCGAACGCATGTAGACCTCCTGCGGGGTTCCCACCTGCTCAATCCGGCCCTTGTTCATCACGGCGATCCGCGTGCTCATGGTCAGCGCCTCATCCTGGTCGTGGGTGACGTAGACGGTGGTGATGCCGAACTGCTCCTGCAATTCCTTCAGCTGGCCACGCAGTTGGTGGCGCAGCTTGGCATCCAGGTTGGACAGGGGCTCGTCGAGCAGCAGGATCTTGGGGCGCAGCACCAGGGCGCGGGCGATGGCGACGCGCTGCTGCTGGCCGCCGGACAGCTCCGTCACGCCCTTGCCCAATTGTTTGCCGTCCAGTTCCACCGCCGCCGCGATCTCGTCCACGCGCCGCATGGTCTCGGCCTTGGAGACTCCGGAAACCTTCAGCCCGAAGCCGATGTTCTCACGGACCGTCATGGTCGGGAACAGCGCATAGTTTTGGAAGACCATGCCGATCTGGCGGCGCTGGCTGGGCAGGTGGGTGACCCGCTTGCCGTCGATGTGGACCTCTCCCGCGGTGGGATCGATGAACCCGGCCAACGTGCGCAGGGCGGTGGACTTGCCGCAGCCCGAGGGGCCGAGGAGGGTGAAGAACTCCCCTTCCTCGATTCTCAGGTTGAAGTCGGGAAGCGCGTGGAATTCGTCGAAAACGACGTCGATGTTCTCATATGTGATCATGGCGGTGGTCCTGTCCTCTCAGGTGTCCGGGTTTCCACGGGCACCTGAGAGTGGGGAATTCCTACTTCCGGTACTCGAGTTCGATCTTTTCGACCCAGGCATCGATGTTTTCGGCCACCAGCGCCCAGTCGATGTCCTGTGGGGTGAAGGCGTTGGTCTGCGCGATGGCCTGCTGGTCGGCGTTCGCGACGGCCTTGGTGTTGGTCGGCGCGGTGAAGAACTCGTTGGACCAGTCGGCCTGCACCTTGGCGCTGCCGAACCAGTCGATGAAGTCCTGCGCGGCTGCGGCTTGGTCGGTGCCCTTGACCATCGCCACGTGCTGGACGGAGAACGGCACGCCTATTTCCGGCTGGACGGCCTGGGTCTTGAGGCCGTACTCCGCCTCGCGACTGTTCTTGCCGGCGAGCCACATCTGGCCGGCGTCGATCGTGCCGGCCTTCATCCGCGCGTAGAGGTCCTCGCCCTTGACGGCGGTGTTTCCGTGTTCGAAGTACGCGGCCATCTGGTCCCAGCCCTCCTGGCTGATGCCGAGCTCGCCCTTCGGATCGGCGTAGCGGTCCAGGATGCCGGAGTAGACCATCTGCGTGGTCGCGCCGGTGGAAGCCAGGGGCACCTCGTAGCGGCCCTTGAACTCGTCCTTGGTCCAGAGGTCGGTCCAATCCTTGGGTGCATCGGCGGGCTCGTAGGCTGCCTCGTTGAAGACCAGCATGATCGGCTCGCGTACGATCGGCCAGAATGTCTTGCCCTCTTCATCGCCCATCGCGGCGTCGACCTCGCCGGACCAGGCCGGGGTGTAGGGCTCGAGCACGTCCTGGGCCTTGAGCTTCTCGAAGTACACGTTGTTCATCCCGAAGGTCACATCGGCGATCGGGTTGTTCTTCTCGGCGCTGAGCCGGTTCATGACATCGCCGCCGCCGAGGTCGACCAGCTCCACGTCGAAGCCGGCTTCGGCGGCCTGGGCCGTCAGCCAGTCGCCTCGCCCGTCGGAGACGGAGTTGCTGTAGACCACCAGGGTGTCGCTGCTTCCCCCGGCCGAGGCCGGGTCGGACCCCGGCGCGCAGGCAGTCAGGAGGATCGATCCGGCGACCAGGGCGGACGCCGTGGTGAGGATGCGGTGTTTGGTGAATGGTCGGACATTCATGGGGTAGCTCCGGCTTCTTGGGCTCGATGGGTGTATCCACAGTTGGGATGAACGCGCGATCATACGTGAGCAGACTTTTCCCCGCACCATCTGATTTGTGGGATGCACCCGAATGAACGCGCGTTCATTACCCAGTGTGCAGGCGGTCTTCAACCGGGCGGCCAATATCGGGTGAACCGGAAATGAACAGAGCGCCGAAAGGACTATTGCCTCCGTCACCTGCAGTTAGGCTGGGAACGACTTTTCTCCGCTCCGCACCGTAGTAGGAGCGATTCCGATGAATCACCGCACACTTACCGCAACCGCCTGCCTCTTGCTGGCTCCCCTCGGGTTGGGCCTCGCCGCACCGGCTCTTGCCGCACCGGCTCTTGCCGCACCTTCCCCCGGCGCGGGTTCGGACACCAACCTGTCCTTCCAGCAAATCAAGGAAGAGCTCGCGAACCATTCGCCGTCCGCCAAGCTGCTGGTGGCCGCCCACCGCGGCCAGTGGCGCGAGGCCCCGGAGAATTCCCTCACAGCCATCGACCTGGCCATTCAGGACGGGGCCGAGATCGTGGAGATCGACGTGCGCCTGACCAGCGACGGCGTGCCAGTCCTCATGCATGACACGACTGTGGACCGCACCACGGACGGCAAGGGCCGCGTGGACGAAATGACCCTTGCCGAGATCAAGCAGTTGCACCTGCGCGAGGGCCTGGGCAGCAAGAAGGCCTCCGTCACCAGCCACACCGTCCCAACGCTCGAGGAGGCCATGGCCGTGGTGAAGAACCGGGCCATGGTGAACCTGGACAAGGGCTGGGACTACCGCGAACAGATCCTGCCGGTCCTCAAGGCGACGGGGACCGTTGATCACGGCATCTTCAAGGGCAGCCCATCCGTCGACGCCGCCGAGGAATTCATGGCCCGCGACGACCGGATCCAGTACATGCACATCGTGAACGACGCCACCGCAGCGGAAGCCTTCGCCTTCGAAGGCCGGCAGCCCGTGGCGGTGGAGGTCGTCTTCGATTCCGTCTCCGATGCCCAGGCCCAGCCCGCTTACCTGGAAAAGCTGGCCGGCCAGAGCCGCGTGTGGGTGAACTCCATGTGGAACTCGCTGGCGGCGGGGAACACGGACGAAGCCGCACTCCGTCAGGATACCGCGCTCGGCTGGGACAACCTCGTCACCAACTACCGCGCCACCATGATCCAGACGGACAACGTGGAGACCCTCGACTACTGGCGAGATGGCGGATCCCTCAAGCTGTGGGATCGGCAGCCCGGCACCAACACCGTCCGTGTCCAGGCCGAGGACTTCCTCGGTGGAGCCGACAACCAAGGCGAAACCGACGAGAACAAGTGCCTCGAGCGGACCCTGCGCCCCACCGAGACCGTCGACGCCTGCAACTTGGATGGCTCCAACATCCTCCAGTACATCCGCGACGGCGAATGGGTGACCTACCAAGTCGACGTCGCCACTCCGGGCCGCTACGCCATTTCCGGACGCGTTTCCTCCGACGTCGAACCCGCCGGCACTGTCGCGCTGGACTGGGGCACTGCCCGGGAGGAACCAGTCGCCATCCAAAACACCACCCACAACAGGAACTTCGAACGCCAGGAATGGGACCAGCGCTACCTTGAACGCGGAACCCACCGCTTCACCGTGCATTTCACGGCACCGGATTACGTCTCCCTCGACTACATCCAGTTTGACCGCGCCATCGGCTAATTGATCGGTCTGGGCTTCCAACCGCAAAGCGTCGGCGCCGTCCCATAGGGTGTGCCATATCTGCACCAGCGGCAGGAAACCCCGGAGAGGCGGTGAAACATGGGTAAGTCGTCTAAGCCGTCACAGGCCGCGCTGTCCAAGGCCGGATCCAAACTTGCCTCGGATTCTTCGAGCAAGTCCGCCAAGTCCAAGGCGGGATCGACGCTCGGCAAGGGCTAGGCAATCTAATAGTGTTCGCGGTTCGATTGCGCCTACTTAACGTAGGATCGCCTGCACTCCCTCAATAAGGGAGTGCAGGCGATCCTTTTTGCTGCGTCTAGCGGCTGGCGATAAATGCCTGCACGCAGGCCTCGATATCCTCGGCCGAGTGTGCTGCCGAAAGCTGGACGCGGATGCGCGCGGCTCCCTTGGGCACCACCGGGAAGCTGAAGGCAGTCACGAAGACGCCGTGGTCAAGCATCTTGCCGGCGACCTCGGCGGCCTTGACCGCATCCCCGAACATCACCGGGATGATGGCGTGCTCGCCCTCGAGCAGGTCGAAGCCCTCCTCGGTCATGCGGGTGCGGAAGAGCGCCGCGTTGGCGAAGAGCTTCTCGCGCAGCTCGCCCGAGCCCTCGACCAGTTCCAGCGCCTTCAAGGTTGCCGCGACGATGGCAGGGGCCAGCGAGTTGGAGAACAGGTAGGGACGCGCCTTCTGGCGCAGCATCGCCACGATCTCGCCGCGGCCCGAGACGTAGCCGCCCGAGGCGCCGCCCAGGGCCTTGCCGAAGGTGCCGGTGTAGATGTCCACGCGGTCCGAGACACCCGCGTGCTCGGGGGTTCCGGCGCCGGTGGCGCCCATGAAGCCCACCGCGTGCGAGTCATCGACCATGACCAGGGCGTCGTACTTGTCCGCCAGGTCGCAGATCGCCGCGAGCGGCGCGAGGTAGCCGTCCATGGAGAAGACACCGTCGGTGACGATGATGGTGCGGCGCGCACCCGCCCCGTCGTTCAACGCGGCGGCGGCCTGCAGCTGGGTTTCCAGATCCGCCATGTCCTGGTTCGCATAGCGGAAGCGCGCGGCCTTGGACAGGCGGATGCCGTCGATGATCGAGGCGTGGTTCAGCGCATCGGAAATGATGGCGTCCTGCGGGCCGAAGAGCGACTCGAAGACGCCCCCGTTGGCGTCGAAGCAGCTGGAGAACAGGATGGTGTCCTCGGTGCCCAGGAACTTGGAGACGGCGGCCTCGAGCTCGAGGTGCAGGTCCTGGGTGCCGCAGATGAAGCGGACCGAGGCCATGCCGAAGCCGCGGGAATCCATGGCGTCCTTGGCGGCGGCGATGATGCGCTCATCGTCTGCCAGGCCCAGGTAGTTGTTGGCGCAGAAGTTCAGGACCTGCTTGGCGCTGGAGCCAAGCTCGCCGGCGGAGATGCGGGCGGACTGGGCCGAGTCGATGTGGCGTTCGGACTTGAACAGGCCGTCGGTGCGCAGCTGTGCGAGTTCGGCGGCCAGCTCGTCTTTCATGGTGGTGTACATGTGCTTCTCCTGGAAGTCGCGTCGGAAGGTGGAAGAGGCTTGGGGTTTTAGAAGACGGTCCAGTCGAGGACGACCTTGCCGCCGTGGCCGGAGCGGGCGGCGGCGAATCCGGCCTCCCACTGCGTGGCCGGCAGGTAGTCGGTGACCACCGAGGAGATGCGTTCGCGCAGCACCGGGTTGGAGGTGAGCATGGCGCTCATGGCGTACCAGGTCTCGAACATCTCGCGGCCGTAGATGCCCTTGAGCGTGAGCATGTGGGTGACGACCTTGCCCCAGTCGATGTCGATGGAGCTGGAGGGCAGGCCCAGCATCGAGATGTGCCCGCCGTGGTTCATGTTCTCGATCATCTCCGGCAGGGCCGTGGGGTGTCCGGACATTTCCATGCCGAAGTCGAACCCCTCGACCATGCCGAGCTCGCGCTGGGCATCCTTGATGCGGGTCGCCGACACGTCGATGGCGATGTCCGCTCCCATGCCGCGGGCCAGTTCCAGGCGCTCGGGCGACACGTCGGTGATGGCGATCTTGCGGGCCCCCGCGTGGCGGGCGACGGCGACGGCCATCAGCCCGATGGGTCCGGCACCGGTGATCAGCACGTCCTCGCCCACCAGCGGGAAGGACAGGGCGGTGTGCACGGCGTTTCCGAACGGGTCGAAAATCGCACCGAGTTCCGGGGTGATCGAGGGATCCCGGTGGACCCACACGTTGGCCTCGGGGATGACGACGTATTCGGCGAAGGCGCCGTCGCGCTGCACGCCCACCGAGACGGTGTTGATGCACATCTGGCGTCGGCCCGCCCGGCAATTTCGGCACATCCCGCAGACCACGTGGCCCTCGCCGGAGACCCGGTCCCCGACCTTTACGGTGTGGACGTCGGAGCCGACCTCCACGACCTCGCCGTAGAACTCGTGGCCCGGGATCATCGGCGCCTTGATCATGGCCTTCGCTGCGTCGTCGTAGGCCTGGATGTGCAGGTCGGTGCCGCAGATGCCGGCCGTCATCACGCGGATCTTCACGTCGTGGAAGCCGGTTGCGGGTTCGGGGCGGTCCACGAGCTCGAATCCGGCGTGGGGTCCGGACTTGTACAGTGCCTTCATCGGTGTTTCCTCACTTGCGCCGGTCCGAGCGCGTTCATGGACGATTCGACTCCAGTCTGGCATCTTGCACCCGCGGTGGATACCTTAGAAGATACACAGGTTTCTCAATCAACGATTTAGGATTTACTACATGGAAGTCCATCAGTTGCAGATCCTGCGCGAACTCGGGGACCTCGGCTCGGTCAAGGCCGTGGCCAGCGCCCTCTATGTCACCCCTTCGGCGGTCTCGCAGCAGCTTGCCCAGCTGCAGCGCAACATCCACGTGCCGCTGACCCGCAAGGAGGGGCGGAACCTGGTGCTCACCGAGGCCGGCGAGGTTCTGGCCGCCGCCGGGGCCTCGGTGATCTCCTCGCTGGCGGCAGCGCGCGCGGCGATCGGCGAGTTCCAGGAGAGCCCCGCCGCCCCGGTGTCCGTCGCCGGCTTCCACTCCGTGGGCCAGGCGCTCTTCGGCCCGCTACTGGCCAAGCTCGACGCACCCGGCGCCCCGGTGCCGCAGTTCTTCGACGAGGACGTCGCCCAGCAGGATTTCCCGGCGCTGACCGCCCGCTACGACCTGGTGCTGGCCCACCGCATGGACTACTCCCCGCCCTGGCCCGCTGACAGGGTGGTCGTTTCCGCGCTCGCGCATGAGCCGCTGGACATCGCGATTCCCGCCCACCACCGGCTCGCGGCCAGGGAGACGCTGCTCCCGGCGGACCTGGTCGGCGAGCGCTGGGTCGTCAGCCGCGAGGGCTACTCCCCCGCCGACGTACTCAAGGCCATCAGCGCGGTCTCCGGCGACGCGCCGCGGGTCATCCACCGCATCAACGACTACGCCACCGTCGCCGCGCTGGTTGCCTCCGGGGACGTGCTGGGCATCATCCCGCGCTACACCGCCGGATCCGCCCTGGGCACCTCCGTGGTGCTCCGTCCCCTCGAAGGCATCGCCAACCGGCGGCGCATCGACCTGCTGGCCCGGCCCGAGTCCATGCACCGGCGCAGCGTGCAGCTGGTGGCAGCGGCCATGGGCGAGGCCATGGCCGAACTCAGCGCCGGCTGACAACGCCGGGCCGCACCGATGCGTGGAGTCGACGGCTGCGCCTATGAATCCTGCAGCAATTGCTCGATGCCGTGGGTTCCGACGCCGTGCAACGGGTCGCCGGCCGGCAATCCGGCCATCAGCGCCGCGTAGTTCGCCGCCCACGCCCTGGCCCGGACCCAGGTCCCGGGCGAATACAGTCCGTGGCCCGCCAGCCGCTCGCGGAATTCCGTGCGTCCCCGCGGCGTGAAATGCAGCCACGCAACCGCCAGGTCGCTGGCCGGGTCCCCCGCGGTCAGGTCCCCGAAGTCGATCACCGCGCTGAGTCGGGCCACCGCGTGCCCCGCACCGGCGCCGGCGTCGGACGCGTCGTCATTAACGAGCATGTTGTGCGGGTGCGGATCCCCGTGCAGCCACAGGCGCGGACCGACGTGCGCCGCCTCGGCAAGCCCCCGCTCCCAGATGGCCAGCAGCGCCACGCGCTCCGGGGCGGCCACTGCCTGGAAGCGCGCCCGCACCGCCTGGTCCCGATCCCGCAGTGGCACACCGCGCACCGGGTTGCGCGGCGCATCGGCCGGGGCCGGCACATGCAGCGCCCGGAAGAACGCCGCCAGCACCGCGGCATAGCCGTCGCGCGCCTCCGCCGGCACCGAAGCCGCGCTGTCACCGGCCAGCCAGGGCACGATCACCCAGTGGTACGGGTAGCCCTCCCCCGGCTTCCCGCGATGCACCGGAACCGGAACCGGAAGCGGCAACCGCGGCGCCAAAAACGGCAGCCAGCGCATCTCGTTGAGCAGCAGCGCATGGGCCACGTCCCGGCGCGGCAGGCGCACCGCCAGGTCGGGACCCAAGCGGTAGATGACGTTGTCCCAGCCGTCGTCGGCGAACCCCGGCTCCAGGTGGGCCAGGTCCGGGAATTGCGCGCGCACCAAGGCACCGACCAATTCCGGATCGACGCCCACGTCGGCGGCCGGTCGGGGCGTGGGGTTCACGCGCCCTCGTTCATCGCCGCGATCTGGATCAGGTTCCCGCAGGTGTCATCGAACACCGCGGTGGTCACCGGCCCCATCGCGGTCGGCGGCTGGGTGAACACCACGCCCAGTCCTGTCAGCCGGTCGTACTCGGCCTGCACGTCGGCCACCGCGAACGAGGTGAACGGGATCCCGTCGGCCACCAGCGCATCGCGGAACGGCCCCACGGCCCGGTGGCCGGCCGGTTCCAGCACCAGCTCCACCCCGTCGGGATCCTCGGGCGAGACGACTGTCAGCCAGGAGACGTCCCCCATCGGGATCTCGGTCTTCTTCTCGAAACCCAGCGTGGTCGTGTAGAACTCCAGCGCCTGAACCTGGTCGGTGACGAAGATGCTGGCAAGGTTGATCCTCATGGCTTTTTCCCTTTCGACGATGACGAAGCGCCCGCGCGCGGTGCGCCCGGGTCCGTGGTCTTGGTGTGCGTGGTGATGGTGTCGGATTCGGTGCCGGCGTAGGCCTGCCCGGCCGCCGGCCAGCGCACCGCGATCTGCTGCAGCGGCGAGGTGTCCAGGTAATGGAATTTGTATCTGCCGGACCGCTCGCTGTGCACCAGCCCGGCCGCCTCGAGCACCTGCAGGTGTTGCGAGATCGCCTGCCGGCTGGGATTGATCCCGTGCCGCGAAGCCAGCCGGTTGCAGATCTCAAAGAGTGTCTGCCCGGAGCGCTCCACCAGCTCGTCCAGGATCACGGCCCTGGTCGGGTCCGCCAGTGCCTTCAACAGCTCTTCCACAACAACCATTAAGGCAAGCCCACGCTTGCCTGTCAAGGGTCCGGACCCGATCTTCGAACCCTTCTGACCCGCCGTAGGTGTTGAATCCGTCCCCCCGGCGGCACTGACCACGATAAATCGGCACCGGAACAGGTAATTCCCGGGCACGGCGACCCCTTGTCCACGTGGTGTCCGCGGACGAGAATGACCCGGTAAGAGACCTGCTTGGGGCTGGTCGGACTTGGGGGGAAGCGTCATGGTTCTGTCTACGGGCCTGTTCAGGGCAATCTCCGGCACGGCTTGCGGAATTCTGGCGGCCGCCAGCATTGCCACCGGAGCCGCCGCGGCTCCGCCCACGGTGCACCAAGCGGCCACAATCACGGTTGCGCAACCCGCGGCCATGCTGCCCGCCGCTTCCGGGCCCGTGGCGGTGGCGACGGCCAAGTTGGCCTCGTGGCTGACCACCCAGGCCAACTTGAATCTTCGCACGGGGAACAGCACGCGCAAGAGGATCATCCTCACCATGCCCAAGGGCACGAGCGTCAAGGTCCATGCCCGCGCCTCCAACGGCTGGTACAAGGTCACCCACAAGTCGCGCACCGGCTGGGCCAGCGGCCGGTACCTGGCCGCCAAGAAACCCGTCAACTCCTCAAAATCGAAGCTGCCGTCCATTCCGCTCTCCCACCAGAACCGCGGGCCCAACAAGACCTCGCGCGTAGTCTTGACCTACGACGATTGCCCGCGCAACCTGTCCTCGTTCAAGGCCGTGATCAACTACGCGGCCAAGTCGAACATCGGCCTGGTGATCGCTCCCACCGGAGACTGCCTGGTCTCCTTCAGACATCGCTACGGGGTGGACCTGGCTGCATTGGCCCGCGCCAAGGGGCAATGGGTCATTAATCATTCGGTCAATCACGTGGACCTGCGCTGGCTTTCCTGCACGCAGGGAGCCCGCGAGCTGCGCGGCACCGGTGTCCGCACCAACTACGGCCGCCCTCCCTACGGTGCGATCAACTCCAGGGTGCGTTGCGCCTATTCACGAGCGGACATGAAGATCTGGACGTGGACCCACGACACCCTGGACTGGATGGTGCGTTCGAAGTCGACCACCGTCGCGCGGGCCGGGGCGGCTCGACGAGGCGACACCGTGCTGATGCACATGCAGTGGGAAGGGTTCACCCCGGATTCCATTCGACAAATCCGGAATCGGCTCTCCGACCGCGGAATCGGCCTCTGCCGTGCCTACCACGGGAAGGACGGCCGGGGTGCCGTGGCCAGGACACCTGTCTACCTCCCGTCCTCGTTGCCCTGTTGAATATTCGGCGTTCCTAGATTGGCCGCATATCCCTATTCAGGTGCTTCTGCCCCCTGCAGCAGTTATCCACATCCCCGCGCATCGCGCCCCGCAGCGGCATTCAGCGGCGCATGCTTGAACCATGACCACAGCAGCAGCCATCGCCCTGCTCGCGGGAGACCGCGAGGATCCGAGGTACCCCGCGACCCCGGTCGATGAGCTGCGCGCCTACACCGCTTTGGTTCGGGGGCTTGAGGAGCTGGGGCCGCGCATCGCCAAGCACACGACCTCGCCCGCGGATGCCGCCTACTTCGTCCAGGTGGTCGAGCGCGCCGACCGCACCATCGGCTTTGCCCAGCTCTCGGCCACCGATCTGGCCCAGCGCACCCTGGTCCACGAATTGCCCGAGGACGCCTTGGTCGGGATCAACCAGTGCCTGGCGAACCCGGAAGCCTACATCGACGGCGACATCGCTCTTCCCGAAGGCCCCGCCACCCCTCCCAAGGGACGGCCCACATTCAAGGACACCGCCGAGTTCCTGCAGCACACCTTTCGCATCGGCTTCATTGAGGCCCGGGACCGTGTGCAGGCCGCCACCCGCTTCTTCCCGCACACCGATGTCCACGGCATCGAGCAGCCCCCGCAATTCCCGTTGCTGGCCGAAGCACTCGCGGGTGGCAAGGCCTCACCCAACCAGCTTGCCGAGGCCGCCAAGAAACTTGAGCGGTTGCAGCCGGAGATCAAGCAGTACCCGAACTCCGAGGAGCTTGCCGCCCGGCTCGAGGCCAACGTGGCCGACTCCGTGCGGGAAGAAGACCCCCGAACCACCAACAAGTTGTTCAGCGCCATCGGGGTCTCGCTCGCTGGGGGCGTCAAGGAACCTTCCGAGGAAGTGCTGCGCGCCAAGCTCGGCGCGTTCTACCGCGGCACAAACGCCGGGATCGCCGAGTTTCTGCTGCGCGTCCGGGCGGCCGACGCCGAGGCCCTGCTTGCACTCTTTGCCCAAATGGACAACCCGCGCACCAAGGCAGGGAACCGCGACGCATTGCTTCAGCAGGCAAGCAACGGATGGAACGATGCCGATGCCTCCAATACTTCCAACGATTCCAACGATTCCAACGATTCCAACGATTCCAACGAATCAGATGCTGCCACCCCCGAGGACGGAAACGACACGCAACCCGGCACCGCGCCCTCGCTCCCGGACTTCCCCGATTTCCTGGTTGATCCGTCAACGGGCCTCCCGCTGACCGACCCCGCCGAAGCCAACAAGCTCACCTTGGACCCGGTGCCCTCCGAAACCAACATCCTCGAAGCCATGAACAACACCGAATATGGCTCCGACGGCCTCACTCCACCGCAGCGGCATCTTCAGGGTTTGATGAACCTGCTCAAGACCAACGGCAGACCACCCAAGGGAACCAAGACCACGGGGCTTCCCTCACCGGAAATATTCATCATCACGACGCTGGCCGAGCTCGAGGGCCGGGCGGCGCAAACCGGTCTCACGCTGCACGGACAGAAATACACCCCGGCCGAACTCAGGCATGCCCTGTGCATTGGCGGCGCGATCCCCATCACGATGAACGGGGAAAGCCGGATCCTGGATCTGGGCACTGAGCAGCGCTACTTCCCCGACTACATGCGCAAGACAATCCTCGCCATCTACGGCGGGTGTATCTTCCCCGGGTGCACTGTGCCACCGGAGCACTGCGAGATCGACCATGACGACGAATGGGCCAAGGGCGGAACAACCAGGATCAATGACGGGAGGCCGTTCTGTTCGGGGCACCACCATGCCAGGCACACGGGGCTGATCGACGTCGTTCGGGACACCGACGGGCTCTTTTCCGTCATCCTGCCCAAATTTATGGATCCCGAGCAAACGCCCCGACGCAACAACTTCTGGCGGCAGTTCAACAGCAACCCGTCGTTGTTCTAGTTTTCCTGGCTTGCCAAACACGGAAGCGCCCGGGCGGGCACTCCCCGACTCGTGGTCGACAGCGGTGCGAACCATGAACCAGTCCGTTCCCTAACGAAGTCGAGCCCCGGTCCCCCACACAAGGTGGGGAACCGGGGCTCGATGCGTTACGGCGAGGAACTAGCCCTCAATGCCCAGCTTCTCCAGCACCAATTCGCGCACACGGCCCGCGTCGGCCTGTCCGCGGGTGGCCTTCATGACCGGGCCCATCAGCGCACCAATGGCCTGCAGCTTGCCGCCCTTGACCTTGGCGACCACGTCGGGCATGGCCTCCATGGCGGCGTCGATGGCGGCACCAAGTGCCGAATCGTCGTTCACCACGGCCAGCGAGCGCTTTTCGACGATCTCCGACGGGGTTCCCTCGCCGGCGACCACGAACTCGAGCACCTGGCGGGCGATCTTGTCGTTGATCTTCTTGCCCTCGATCAGCGAGTTCAACTCGACGATCGTGGCCGAAGTGACGCCCATGTCCGAAACGTCCTTGTCGGCGTTCTTGGCCAGGCGGGCGATCTCGCCCATCCACCACTTGCGCGCCACCGCGGCGGTCGTGCCCGCGGCAATGGTTTCCTCGATCTGCTCGGTGACACCGGCATTCACAACGTCACGGAACTCTGCATCCGAGTAGCCCCAGTCGGCCTGCAGGCGCTTGCGGCGCTCGGCCGGCGGCTCCGGCAGGGTGGCGCGCAGTTCCTCCACCCATTCGCGGGAAGCGACGATCGGCACGAGGTCAGGCTCGGGGAAGTAGCGGTAGTCGTCGGCGTCGGACTTGGCCCGGCCCGACGTCGTCGACCGGGTGTCCTCGTGCCAGTGGCGCGTTTCCTGGATGACAGGCTCGCCGGAGTCCAGGACGGCGGCGTGGCGCTGGATCTCGTAGCGGACGGCGTGTTCGACGGCGCGCAGCGAGTTCACGTTCTTCGTTTCCGAGCGGATGCCGAAGCGTTCGCGGCCGTGCGGGCGCAGCGACACGTTGGCGTCGCAGCGCACGTTGCCGCGCTCCATCTTCGCGTCCGAGACGCCGAGGTTCTTGACGATCTCACGCACCGCGGCGACGTAGGCCTTGGCCAGCTCAGGCGCACGGCTGCCGGCACCCTGGATCGGCTTGGTGACGATCTCCACCAGCGGGACGCCGGAACGGTTGTAGTCCACCAGCGAGTAGTCGGCGCCCTGGATGCGGCCTGCTGAGCCGCCCATGTGCGTCAGCTTGCCGGCGTCCTCTTCCATGTGGGCGCGCTCGATTTCAACACGGAAAACGGTGCCGTCAGACAGTTCGATGTCCAGGTAGCCGTCGTACGCGATGGGTTCGTCGTACTGGGAGGTCTGGAAGTTCTTCGGGGTGTCCGGGTAGAAGTAGTTCTTCCGGGCGAAGCGGCAGGTTTCGGCGATCTTGCAGTTCAGCGCGAGGCCGATCTTGATGGAGGACTCGATCGCGGTCCGGTTCACCACGGGCAGCACGCCCGGCATGCCGAGGTCCACCTCGTTGACGTTCGTGTTGGGCTCGTCGCCGAAGACGTTCGGCGCCGAGGAGAACATCTTGGTCTTGGTGTTGAGCTCCACATGGACCTCAAAGCCCAGGACGGGATCGTACTTCTCCATGGCCTCTTCGAAGCTCAGGGTTGCGTCAACGCTCATTATTTTGCCTCCTGGGTTTCGAGGGTCTCGACAGGCTCGACCACCGAGGTGGCCAGAGCCGGGGCCTGGGCCAGGAGCGGTCCGCCCCATTGAGCCTCAAGCAGGGATTCAAGGACAGCACCCACCCGGTACAGGCGTGCGTCCTGGCGGGCCGGGGCCAGCAGCTGGATGCCGACGGGCAGGCCGTCCTCGTCCGCCAGGCCGCCGGGCAGGGACAGGCCCGGAACGCCGGCCATGTTGGCCGGAATGGTGGCGACGTCGTTCAGGTACATGGCAAGGGGGTCGTTCAGCTTCTCGCCCAGTTTGAAGGCCGTGGTGGGGGCCGTCGGGGAAATCAGCACGTCCGCCTTGGCGAAGGCTGCCTCGAAGTCACGCTGGATCAGGGTGCGGACCTTCTGGGCCGAGCCGTAGTAGGCGTCGTAGTAGCCGGCGGACAGCGCGTAGGTGCCCAGGATGATGCGGCGCTTGACCTCGTCGCCGAAGCCTGCTGCGCGGGTGGCACCCATCACGCGTTCGATGGTGAGCGGAGCATCCTTGGGCAGGACGCGCAGTCCATAGCGGACGCCGTCGAACTTGGCCAGGTTGGAGGAGGCCTCCGAGGGCATGATCAGGTAGTAGGCGCCGAGCGCGTACTTGAAGTTGGGGCAGGACACCTCAATGATTTCCGCGCCGGCCTGCTTGAGCAGCTCCAGCGATTCGTTGAAGCGGTTCTCGACACCGGACTGGTAGCCCTCGCCGTGGAGTTCCTTGATGATGCCGATCTTCATGCCGTCCACGTTGCCCAGCCGTGCGGCGGCAACGAGGTCCTCGAGGGGGTCCGGCAGGGACGTGGAGTCATAGGGGTCGTGGCCGCCGATGACCTGGTGCAGGAGGGCCGAGTCCAGCACGGTCCGGGAGACGGGGCCGATCTGGTCCAGCGAGGAGGCCATCGCGATGGCGCCGTAGCGGGAAACGCTGCCGTAGGTGGGCTTGACGCCCACGGTGCCGGTGACGGCGCCGGGCTGGCGGATGGATCCGCCGGTGTCCGTGCCGAGTGCAAGGGGTGCTTCGAAAGCGGCGACGGCCGCTGCCGAGCCCCCGCCGGAACCGCCCGGGATCCGGTCCAGGTCCCACGGGTTGCGGGTGGGGCCGTAGGCCGAGTGCTCCGTGGAGGAACCCATGGCAAACTCGTCGAGGTTGGTTTTGCCCAGGATGGGCATCTTGGCGTCCCGCAGGCGTTTGACGACCGTGGCGTCGTACGGGCTGTGCCAGCCTTCGAGAATCTTGGAGCCGGCCGTGGTGGGCTGGCCGACCGTGACGATGAGGTCCTTGACGGCGATGGGCACGCCGGCGAGCTCGTGGAGCTCTGCGGCGGCGGCGCCGCCAGCGGCGCGGATGGCGTCAACTTCGGCGGCGACGGCCAGCGCTTCCTCGGTGTTGACGTACAGGAAGGCGTGGACGCCGCGGGGGCCGCCGTCAACTGCTGCGATGCGGTCCAGGTAGGCCTGGGTGACCTCGACGGAGGTGACCTCCCCGGCAGCAAGCTTCTGGGCGAGCTAGGCCGCGGAGAGGCGGATGAGTTCGTTGGTGTCAGTCATGTGTCAGTCCTCATCCAGGATGGCCGGAACCTTGAAACGGCCTTCGTATGCGTCGGGGGCACCGCTCAGGGACTGCTCCGCCGTGAAGGTGTGGCCCACAACGTCCTCGCGGAACACGTTCGTCAGCGGGATCGGGTGGGAGGTTGCCGGGACGTCGTCGCCGGCGGCTTCACTCACGGATTTCACTGAATCAACGATGACGGCGAGTTCGCCGGCCATCCTGTCCAGCTCTTCAGCACTCATTTCGATGTGAGCGAGCCGCGCGAGGTGCGCGACGTCGTCACGGTTGATCGCAGCCATGGATCTCCCCTGCAAAGTTCGAATTGTTTTCCGAACCAGTCTAGTGGGGAAACGTCAGTGCCGCGGTCCCGGCCACGAGGGCCAGCCACAGGCAGCTTCAGACTAACCGATACCGATGGCTCCCGTCAGCATTCCCACACCAAGCATTACGAGGGAAATGACAGCCGTGCGCCACAAGACCTTCTTGTGGTGGTCGCCGAGGTCCACTTTGGCCAGCGAAACCAGCAGCAGGATGGCCGGGACCAGCGGGCTCTGCAGGTGGAAGGGCTGTCCGGTGATGGAGGCCCGCGCCATTTCGGCGGCGCTGACTCCGTAGTGCGCGGCCGTCTCGCTGAGCACCGGCAGGACGCCGAAGTAGAAGGCGTCGTTGCTCATAAAGAAGGTCATGGGGATGCTGAGGACGCCGGTGATGACTGCCAGGAACGGGCCCATTTCGGTCGGGATGATCTGGACCAGCCACCCGGACATGGCCTCCACCATTCCGGTGCCGGTCAGGACACCGGTCAGGACTGCGGCCGCCATCACCATGCTCACCACGGCCACGATGGACGATGAGTGGGCCACCAGCTGAGCGCCCTGTTCCTTGACGTTGGGAAAGTTCACTACCAGCGCGATGGCCGAACCGACCATAAAGACGAACGGCAGCGGCACGAGGTCGGCCACGAGCATAACCATCACGGCGACAGTCAGGACAAGGTTGAACCAGACCAGCTTGGGGCGGAGCGTGGAGCGGTTGGGGTCCAGGGCGGTGTCGGCCAGCCCTCCGTCCTGTTCTTCCACCAGCGTTTCGGTGCGTTCCAGGACAGCTACTGACGAACCTTCCGGAGAGTAGCCGCCGACGGCGGGACTTCCAGTTCCGGGGGTACGTGACCCACTGCGGCCGGTACCGGCGGAGGAAGCGGCCGTGCCGCCGTCGGAAGTGCCGCCGTCGAACTTTCCAGCAGTGAACTGCTCTGCCGTAAGCGGCATTCCCCAGATTTCCGGCGCAGTGGCGCGGAGGCGGTTGCGTTCCTGCAGGCCCAGCAGCCAGGCGAAGCCGAAGACCACAACAAGGCCGGCAATCAGGGATGGGATCATCGGGGCAAATACGTCATTGACGTCCAGGTGGAGCGCGGTGGCGGCGCGGGCAGTGGGGCCGCCCCACGGCAGGATGTTCATGGTGCCGTTGGCCAGGCCGGCCACGCAGGTGAGGACCACGGGGCTCATCTTCAGGCGAAGGTAGACCGGCAGCATGGCGGCGGTGGTGAGGATGAAGGTGGTGGAGCCGTCGCCGTCCAGGGAGACCGCGGCCGCCAGGATGGCCGTGCCGAGCACCACCTTGGCGGGGTCATTGCCGAGCTTGCGAAGGATGAACTTCACCAGCGGGTCGAACAGCCCGACGTCGATCATCAGGCCGAAGTAGATGATGGCGAACATCAGGAGGGCCGCCGTGGACGTCATGGACTTCATGGACTCCAGGACCATGTCCCCGATACCCAGCCCGGCACCGGCGAACAGGCCAAAAACGGTGGGGACGATGATCAGCGCCAGTA
>NZ_JBKKAP010000150.1:0-8607 GCF_046714615.1 Paeniglutamicibacter sp. | reverse complement strand
CCAGCTACAACCACAACTCGGTCCTCAAGGTGTCCGTGGGACAAAAGGTCGAGCGCGGCGAAGTCGTCTCGCTTGCGGGCAGCACGGGCAACTCCACGGGGCCGCATTTGCACCTCGAGGTCATCGTCAACGGCAAGTGGGTAAACCCCGAGGGCTGGCTATAACGACAAAGCGACACCAATCTGTGGCGGACGCCGTCATGTCTGCTTAGAGAAGGCGTCCTACATAGCTGAAACGATCCAGATCACCAAGGCAATAGCCACAAGAACGCCCACGATTGTCCAAACAAGGCCGCTTCCACGCATGTCCTGACTTCCATTCTCTTCGTTGGTACTTCTCATCATCGGCTTACAAGACCCGCAATTCAAGACTTTGCGTTGGCCTTGCATGGCGATGAACTTGGATTCACCGACGAAGTGGATCGCGAGCTTTCCGCGCCATCGAATGATGAGATTCGAGTTTCCTGGTGCGGCAGTGCGCGCCGTGCGGAAGGGGACCGTCTCGACCCTGTGGCTGAATCCGATGACTGGGTTCGATGGTGCTTAGCAAGTTCCTGATCGACTGTCGGAACTGGCTTGCGCGGTCAGGTGGACATCGGGACCAGATACCCCAACAAACCAAATAAACGCGTGGGGGCTGGCCCTAGGAAACCGAAGGGGATTTTGTTTTCGGGCCATATGGCTTCCGGTTTCCCGCATCCGTTGGAATCGAACCGGCAACTGCACTTGATCAACGCCTTTTCATAAGGTGCGGCAGCGAGGATTCTTTCGCAGATGAAATGTGGCTCGAAGCCAGTGCAAGGAATTCGATGGCTTATCCAGGGTCTGCGTGGTCAGCCGTGTGGCATGGAGTCAAGAATGTCCCCGCATTCGTGAAATCCGGCGCCGGGTCCGCACCAATGGTGCCGCACGCGTGGGGGTGTTGTTTACTGGGCAGGATCCTCGAGTGTGGCCCCGATGGTTCCATGGCTGGCGGCAACCTGTCCGCGATGCTGGGCATGGCATCTTTCCCGTGTGGAGATCCGGTGGCAGGGCGCTGCAGATGCGCACGTCCCTCGACGACCCGCTTTGGTCCAGCCCGCCCAAGTGGCGTGTGAACGCTTTTGTGCCGCGGGCGGTGCTGGCATGCTTGTGGTGTGAGACAGATCCTGGCTGACCCACCCCGTACAGCGCTCAACTGGAAGCTGATGCCGGCGGCGCTGCTCTCGGCGTCCGGAGTCCTGCTTTTTGGCCTCGGCAATGACCCGGTAGGCTACGGCCTGCTCGCCCTGAGCGTGCTCACGGCGGCGATAATCGACCGCGGGCTCGCACGCCACCTTGCGCTCATCGCGGCGGGACTGGTGATCATCAGCATGGTTCCGCTGAACGCTGACTTGAGCATCCAGCACATGATCTTGATGGGTGGTGCGCTCGCGTTGGCCGTGCTGCTGCCGTGGCTGGTCTCGCGATTTGTTTACCGCGAGGAGATCATCAAATTTCCGGTGAACACCGGACGTAAATGGCCGTTGACCGCCAAGCTGTACCTGATCGGTGTGGTTGCGTTGGGCTACTTCATTTTGCCGGTGTACCTGATCAGCACGAGCGTCTACCAAAACTGGCCGGACGCCTCGGATCCCGCCATCTTCTGGCGGCTCTTTCTGGGAGTGAACGCTGTTGGCATCTGGGATGAGTTGTTCTTTATCTGCACCACCTTCACGCTGCTGCGGCGGCACTTTCCGGACTGGCTCGCAAACATCCTGCAGGCGGTGATCTTCTCGTCTTTTCTGTGGGAGATCGGCTACCAGGCATGGGGTCCGCTTTTGACGTTTCCCTTCGCACTGCTGCAGGGTTACACCTTCAAGCTGACGAAGTCGTTGACTTATGTCGTGTCTGTGCACTTGATCTTCGACTTTGTTTTGTTCCTCGTACTGGTACACGCGCACAACCGCGACTGGCTTCCGGTTTTCCTGTACTGAGCCCCTGGGCCATGCGCCCCTGGGCCAACGAATGACTGGATAGCGATCCACTTGCGTACGCGCAATCGCAGTGCAGTGCGGACGACCATTGACGGCCAGTGCAGTCGCCTTCGAAAATGACAGCGTCGTTGAAATCTCGCGCGTGTGGACGTCCCGGGAGCCCCGCCCGAAACATTGCCCGGTGGCGTGCCAACCGGTACATTCACCACCGGTTGACCCCTGAGCGTGAATTTCTGTTCCGGTCATCCTTGGACCCCGGGTCGACTCCGCACTTCTTGCTTGCATGGAAACGACGATTGACACAGAAAGCTGCCGCCGGCGATCCCCCTTGAGGGGAACGTCGGCGGCAGCCGGATCACTGTTTCCTAGTGGAAGAAGTGGCGTGCACCGGTGAAGTACATGGTCACGCCCGCTGCGTTTGCTGCAGCAATGACCTCTCCATCGCGGACCGAACCGCCGGGCTGCACCACTGCGCGCACACCGGCGTCCAGCAGGATCTGCAGGCCGTCGGCGAACGGGAAGAACGCATCCGAGGCTGCCACGGCGCCGCGGGCGCGTTCTACCGAAACGCCCTCGGTGCCGGAGGCTCCGCCTGCGGCGTCAACGGTGGATTCGACGGTGACGCCCAGGGTGTTGGCGCGCTCAACGGCAAGCTTGCAGGAGTCAACGCGGTTGACCTGGCCCATGCCGATGCCCACTGCCGCGCCGTCGTTGGCCAGCAGGATGGCGTTGGATTTCGCTGCACGCACTGCGGTCCAGGCGAAGGCCAGGTCCGCAAGCGTTGCCTCGTCGGCTGCCTCGCCGGCGGCAAGGGTCCAGTTCGCCGGGTTGTCTCCGTCGGCGTCGACCTTGTCCGAGACCTGGACGAGCACGCCGCCGGAGACCTGGCGGATTTCGGCCGGGTAGCGACCGTAGCCCTCGGGCAGGGCCAGCAGACGGATGTTCTTTTTCTTGGAGAGGATCTCCACCGCTTCGGGCTCAAAGTCCGGCGCAATAACAACCTCGGTGAAGATGTCCTTGACGGTGTTGGCCATGCCGGCGGTCACGGTGCGGTTGGCGGCAATGACGCCACCGAAGGCCGAGAGCGGATCGGTCGCGTGGGCCTTGGCGTGCGCGTCGGCGATCGGGTCAACCGCGTCGGCGGAGGCCACGGCGACACCGCACGGGTTGGCGTGCTTGATCACGGCGACGGCCGGGGCGTCGAAGTCGAAGGCCGCGCGCAGCGCTGCATCGGCGTCGACGTAGTTGTTGTAGCTCATGGCCTTGCCGTGGAGCTGGTCGGCCTGGGCGATGCCCGCCGGGGCCGCCTTGTCCACGTAGAGGGCTGCCTGCTGGTGTGGGTTTTCGCCGTAGCGCAGGACCTCGGAGCGTTCCAGGGCCAGGCCCGAGTACGCGGGCCAGTCGATGACTCCGTCGCCGTCCTCGTCGAGGAACTGTGCAGCGGTCCAGGAGGCGACCGCGGTGTCGTAGGCGGCGGTGTGCGCGAAGGCCTTGGCGGCCAGGCGCTGGCGGCACTTCAGATCGAAGCCGCCGGCCGAGGCAGCTGCGATGACCTCGGAGTAGTAGGTCGGGTCCACGACGATGGACACGGAGGCGTGGTTCTTGGCCGCCGAACGCACCATCGCAGGTCCGCCGATGTCGATCTGCTCGACGACGTCGTCCATCGCAGCGCCGGAGCGCACGGTGTCGACGAACGGGTAGAGATTCACCACGACGAGGTCGAAGGCCTCGATCTTCATGTCCTGAAGGGTCTTCATGTGGGCCGGGACGCGGCGGTCGGCCAAAATGCCTCCGTGCACGCGCGGGTGCAGGGTCTTGACGCGGCCGTCAAGCATCTCCGGGGAGCCGGTGACTTCCTCGACCTCGGAGACCGGGATCCCGGCGGCGGCAATGCGCTTGGCGGTGGAGCCGGTGGAGACCAGTGCGACGCCGGCTGCGTGCAGGCCCGCTGCCAGCTCCTCCAGTCCACTCTTGTCGTAGACGGAAATCAGGGCCCGGCGAATCGGGACGCGATCAAGGACAATCTGGCTCACAAAAGTCTCCCAGGGTGCGGTTTGAGGGGGGTGCAACCCCCATCTTATCCCGCACCCCGGCGGGCGACTTCCTGCGTGGCTCCGCTGTTACTTGATCATCTCCCCCGCGGGCGAGGCCACGTACCAGACATCGTTGACGCCCTGGCCCAACACGTCGCCGGGCTTGGTGTCCTTGGCAAAGTAGTACAGGGGCATGCCGTTGAGCGTCAGCTGCTTGGATCCATCGGGGCTGTCGATGGTTCCGACTTCCCCGGTGACGCCTTCCACCACGGGGGTGTCGCCGGTGGCCACGGCGATCGGCCAGGCGGCCAGGCATTCGCCCGTGCATGCGCTGGTGGTGGTGTCCTTCGTGTCCTTGGTGAAGTAGTACAGGCTCATGCCCTTCCCGTCCACCACGATGGTGCCCAGGCTTGTCTGGGCGGTCTTCAGGTCCGCCGCGGCCATGGCCGTGTCCGAGGCGCTGGGTGCCGGCGCCTCGTATCCGCCACCGGTGTCCGCTGACGTGGTGGCGGGGCTTTGTGCCGGCGTGGTGGTGTCGGCGCAGCCCGACAGCAGCAGCGCTGCGCCGAGGAACAGTGCAGCGGCCGCGGTCTTGGTGTGGTTCTTCGGGTTCATGATGCAATTCCTAACACTTGGGGGCGGGACTTGGGCCCCCGTTGCCTGGGGGCCAGGAGCTCCCCGGGGGCTGGTTGCAGGTACTCCCGAGGCATCTCTCACTGGCTAAGACGCATCAAGGTGTGTCGGGGTTCACGCCGTGGCCGACTTTTCTGCGCATACTTGGAACGTGGTTGAACCGATTGAAGTACAGATGCGTCCTAGTGGGGTGAACCCATGTTCCCGAAGAAACCCAATGGAGCCCATGTGCCGCTAGAAGCGCAAGTGGTGTCGGACATCTACCGCGACCACGGCGAAGCCCTGAGACGTTTTGTGCTGCGCGTGGCCTCCGACCGCGACGAGGCGGACGACGTGGTGCAGGAAACCGTGCTCAAGGTGTGGAAGGCCGCCCCGGAGTTGACCGGATCGCTGCGCAGCTACTTGTTTGCCACCGCGCGCAACGTGATCATCGACCGGCACCGCCGAGCCGCGGCGCGGATTTCCGCCTCGGCGCTGGGCGACCAGGATCCCGAGGCTGCGGGCGCCCTTGCGGGCATGGAAGCGGTCCTGGACAGGATTCTCATGGAAGAGGCCTTGATGCGTTTGACCCTAGAACATCGGCAGGTGGTGATCCACATGCATTATCTGGGTTCCACGGTGGCCCAAACGGCCTCAAGCCTGGGGATCCCCCAGGGCACGGTGAAATCACGGGCGTACTACGCGCTGCGGGCCCTTCGCGGGATCTTGGCAGAAATGGGGGTGGAACAGTGAACGAGCACATGGACCTGGGGGCCTATCTGCTGGGCGGGCTTGGCCCCGACGAGGCACGTGACTTCGAGGCGCACCTGGCCACCTGCCAGCAATGCCGCGAGGAAATTGCCCTCTTTTCCCCGGTGACGACGCGGCTTGGCGCATTGGATACGCAGACGGCCCGGGCGCTGTTGTCCGCCGAACCCACCGTCCCGGTCTCGGATCCCGGGGTCGAACTCCTGGACCGGCTGCGGGCCAGGCGCCGAACGCGGCGTACCCTGCTGGGGTCTGCGGCGGTGGCCGCAGTCGCCGCATCCGTTGCCGGAGGCGTGTTCCTGGCGCCCGTGCTGAACCCCGCCCCTGCACCCGATGCCAGCTACGAGGTGGTCTCGGCCGCGGGACCGCGCGTGGACCTGGGATTGAATGCCAAGGCATGGGGCACCGAGCTGCAATTCAGCGGGACCCAATTGCCCACCAGCGGGACACTCTCGCTGTGGGTGGTCGACCGCTCCGGCCAAGTCGACAGGGCAGGCTCCTGGACCGCCACAAAAACGGGCACGGCCCGCCTGAGCGGGGCCGTGCCCACCGAACTGGGACTCATCTCGGCGATCCAGCTGCGCGACGTGGATTCCAGGATCCTCGCCGAACTCAATCTCCCGGACGGGCCTTCGAAGCTGCCCAGCTAATGCGTGAGTTCCGGGAAGTGCTTGGCCAGCTGGGATTCGGTGAGGCACCTGCGCAGTAGCGCATCGCCGTGCTCCTCGTCGGAGAGGTAGACCACCACGTCCGCGTTTCGTCCCACGGCCAAGGTGGTGCGCAATGATTCGGTGACGCGGATGAGCATTTCGTAGTACAGGCGGTTCGTTTTCTCCCACCCGTGGTCCCTGGCGACGCTGGTCAGGGCCTGGCTCCACAGGGACGTGGCAGATTCGTCAAAGAGCTCGATGGGGCTCCACTGCCAATCCGCCGGATTCCACTTGGAGGAGTAGTATCCTTGTTCGGCGTCGGAGGCCAGGGCGTCGAATTCCTTGAGGACGGCGTCGATGTCTTCGCCATCGTCATCCTCATCCGTGGCGACGTCGTCATCCTCGTCGTCATCCGAGTCGCTGACTGCGGTGACGTCGTTGTCGTGGAGATGCACGTCCCTGTCGGACCCGTTGTCGTCGGCGTCGGCGCGTTCCTCGAAGTCTTCCTCTTCGTCCTCGTCGTCGAAGTCCTCCTCAACCGCTTCCTCTTCGTCGCCGGCGAAGGCACGGGTCAGGGCTTCTTCGGAGTTCAGCGCAAGGACGGGCAAGTCGATGTGGTCGGTTTCGTCGGCGCTCACCCCGTCGAGGGCAATCGCATAGAAAACTTCGTCCGGGTGACGGTGAATTATTTCTTCCGCCTGGCGAAGAGCCGACACCCGTATCGCCTCTTCGAGAGCGGTCCAATCTACTCCCATATCCAGAGCCTACCCCGGGTTGCCCCGCACCGGAACAGCCCCGGCACATGGGGCTTCGCCCAATTTCGGGTGCCCCGGCAGAAGCCGATTCGGGAAACGCAAAGCTACAAAAAGTCAAGGGGTATTCTGTGGATTGCCGTTTCAGCGCGTAGCGTTGTTGCTGGAACGGGAGGACGTTTTCTTCCGTTGCCTCACTAACGACCTTGTTGCCGTGGCTGTACTCGTCCTGCGTCAGACCGCACCTGTCCAAAGGCCATTCACTCATGAACAATTTCCTGAAGCTACCCACCGGCGAGTCAATCGTCCAGAACCTGCCGTGGAAGTGGGGCGTGCAGGGGAAGATTTTCATCATTGGCGGGCTTGGATTCATGTTCGACGCCTGGGACGTCACGCTCAACGGCGCCCTGATCCCCTTGGTCGCAGCGGAGTGGGGCCTTGACCGCACCACGGCGGCGCTGCTGGGCACCGGAAACCTGGTGGGCATGGCGCTGGGCGCGTTCCTCTGGGGAACCATAGCCGACAAGATCGGACGCAAGAAGGCCTTCACCTGGACGCTGCTGATCTTCTCGATCTTCACCGTCGCCGGGGCCCTGGCCCCGAGCTTTGCGTGGTTCGTCGCCTTCCGCTTCATTGCCGGCGTGGGCCTGGGCGGCTGCATCCCGGTGGACTACGCCCTGGTCGGCGAGTTCACCCCGTCCAAGCAACGTGGCCGGGTTCTCACCGCCATGGACGGCTGGTGGCCGGTCGGGGCCGCACTCTCCTTCTTCATTTCCGGTTGGGTCCAGGCGACCACCGGAAACTGGCGGCTCATCCTTGCTGTCATGGTGCTTCCGGCGCTGCTGGTCTTCTGGATCCGGCGCAGCGTCCCGGAGTCCCCGCTCTACCTGGTCCGCAACGGCCAGAGGGACGCGGCGGCGAAGGTCATCGACGATTTGGTGGCCCGCACCGGCGCCACGGCGCAGCCCTACACGCTCCCTGAGCCGGAGGCCGCACCGCGGCTGTCCCCCGGGTCCTGGCTGGAGCAGCTGGTGAAGATCTGGCGCTTCAGTCCCCGGATCACCATGGTGTCCTGGTCGCTGTTCCTGACCATCCTGCTGGTTTACTACCTGGCCCTGACGTGGATGCCGTCCATCCTGGCGGACACCGGCATGGTGCAGTCCACGGCGTTCTTCATGACCTCGGTCATGGCCCTGATGGGCCTGATCGGCGTGTTCATTGCCGCCCTGCTGGTGGAAAGGGTTGGCCGCAAGTGGCTGTTGGGCATCACCGGTCCATTGTCGGCCATCATCCTGGTCATGGTCGCGGTGACGATCAATGCACCCGCCCTGGCGCTGGTGTGGCTGCTGATCTTCGGCGTGGTCGTGCAGATCGCCATCCCGGTGTTGTACACCTACGTGTCGGAGTTGTATCCGACCGAGCTGCGCGGATCAGGCTTTGGCTGGGCCTCCTCGTTTAGCCGGCTGGGCGCCGGGTTCGGGCCGCTGGCCTTCGCCGCGCTGTGGCCGGTGGTTGGCCTGGGAAACCTGTTCCTGGTGGCCGGGGCCATGGTGCTGGCAGCGGTCATCCTGATGGCGTTCTTTGCCCCCGAGACCAAGGGCCGCCTCCTGCAGTAGGTCCGGGCCGGGTCTTTGACCATACAACGGTGCCCTCCGGCCCGACCCGCTGAGGCGGGCCTGGCCGGAGGGCACCGTTGTTTGCGGCTGGCTCTGGCTAGTGTCCTGCGCCTGAAGTTCGCTTCAGAAGTCGGCCCAGTGACTCGAGGATCTGTTCGGCGGACTTCGTCCAGATGAACGGCCGCGGGTTTTCGTTCCAGGCCTTGACCCAGGCCCGGATGT
>NZ_JBKKAP010000149.1:0-5595 GCF_046714615.1 Paeniglutamicibacter sp. | reverse complement strand
GCACCAGCCCACGCCTGATTCACCGCCTGATTTACCGACGAGGAAGGACCACCATGGCCCTCACAGTTTCAGCCCCGCAGCCGATCGACCGTGCGGAGGAGATCCTGACGCCCGAGGCCCTGGCCTTCGTGGAGGAACTCCACCGGCGTTTCGCAGGCACCCGGGAGGACCTGCTCAAGGCCCGCGCCGCCAAGCGGGAAGACGTGGCCCGGACCGGCCGGCTCGAGTTCCTGCAGGAGACCCGGCACATCCGCGAGAGCGACTGGACCGTGGCCCCCGCCCCCGCAGCCCTTCAGGACCGCCGGGTGGAAATGACCGGCCCGGCCGCGCCGGCCAAGATGGCCGTCAACGCCCTGAATTCCGGTGCGAAGATCTGGCTTGCAGACCTGGAGGACGCCAGCACCCCCACCTGGTCCAACGTGGTCGAATCGATCCTCAACCTCCGGGATGCGGCGGCCGGAACGCTCGCCTTCACGTCCCCGGAGGGCAAGGAATACGTTCTCCGGACGGACGCCCCGCTCGCCGTCGTGGTGGCACGTCCGCGCGGCTGGCACTTCCCGGAGAAGCACCTGCTGATTGACGGCGAACCTGCCATAGGTGCGCTGGTGGACTTCGGCCTGCACTTCTTCCACACGGCCAAGCGCTTACTGGCGAACGGCCAGGGCCCCTATTACTACCTGCCCAAGATGGAGAGCCATCTAGAGGCCCGCCTCTGGAACGAAATCTTTGTCTTCGCCCAGGACTCCCTCGGCATCCCGCGGGGCAGCATCCGTGCCACGGTCCTGATCGAGACCATCCCCGCAGCCTTCGAAATGGACGAAATCCTCTACGAACTTCGGGACCACGCCGCCGGCCTGAACGCCGGACGCTGGGACTACCTGTTCAGCATCATCAAGTATTTCCGCGACGCCGGACCCCGGTTCGTCCTGCCGGACCGCGCCACGGTGGCCATGACGGCGCCGTTCATGCGCGCCTACACCGAACTGCTCGTCAAGACTTGCCACCGCCGCGGCGCGTTCGCCATGGGAGGGATGGCCGCCGTCATCCCCAACCGGCGTGAACCCGACGTGACGGCCCAGGCGTTCGAGAAGGTGCGCGCGGACAAGACCCGCGAGGCCAACGACGGCTTCGACGGTTCCTGGGTGGCACACCCGGACCTGGTGCCGGTGGCCCGCGAGGTCTTCGACGCGGTCCTGGGACAAAACCCCAACCAGCGTGAGCGGACCCGCGAGGACGTCACCCCGGACGACAAGGAGCTGCTGAACATTGCCGGCACCGAAGGCAAGATCACCGAGAATGGTATCCGCAACAACATCGAGGTGGGCATCCGCTACATGGAGGCCTGGCTGCGCGGCAACGGTGCCGTGGCCATCCACAACCTCATGGAGGATGCGGCAACCGCGGAGATCTCGCGTTCGCAGATCTGGCAGTGGATCCAGCAGGCAGCCATCACCGACACCGGCGAACTGATTTCCCGCGCCTGGATCGAGTCGATGACCGAGGAGGAATTCGAGAAGCTCTCCCGCTTCGAGGGCGACCGTTTCGAGGACGCCCGCGAGATCTTCGAGGCCTGCGCCCTGCGTGAGGACTTCCCAACCTTCCTCACCGTCCAGGCGTACAACCGCTACCTGCGTGAGGCCAAGTCGTTGGAAACGGCCGCCGCGTAAATATTCTTCGGTGGCGGGGTCAAGGGGCAAGCGCAACGACGCGACCACCCCTTGGACCCCGCCGCCAAGAAACAACTTCATAGCCATCGATCGTCCCCGCCGGCAGAGCTGTCCCAGGCGGGGACGACCGTATTTAAGCCACGTTTCCCGCGCCCAAAGCGATGAACAACGCACCGAGGTGTCTGCAAGGACACCATCGGCTGGACTTTCAAATGGCCGGGCGCGCCAGTGCCAAGGAAGATAATGGGACAAGGCCCCGTCGCGGTCCGAACACAGAAGAAACCCCAGAAGGAGCCCGGTGAGCCAGCCACATAATCCGCCAACGAAACTCTTCACCCGGGATTTCTTGCTCGCCGCCGTCGCCAACCTCTTCATTTCCATGGTCTTCTACCTGTTGATGACCTCCATGGCGCTGTACGCTGTGGACAGGTTCCAGGCCTCCGACAGCGCCGCCGGACTGGCCTCGAGCGCCTTCATCATCGGTTCGGTCATCGCCCGGCTCTTTGCCGGAAAATTGCTGCAGGTCGTGGGGCGGAAGCGGTTGGCTATTCTCGCCCTGGGCCTCTTTGCCCTTGCCTCGGTCTTCTACATCTTCAGCAGCACTCTGTTGCTCTTGCTCATCGTGCGTCTGGTCCACGGCATGGCGTTCGGCATGGCCAACACCGCCATCGCCACCGCCGTCCAGTCGCTCATTCCGCAAGCCCGGCGCAGCGAGGGGACCGGCTACTTCGGCTTGTCCACCACGCTGTCCACCGCTGTCGGCCCGTTCCTGGCCGTGCTGCTCGCGGGCAGCGGAAACTACACGGCTGTCTTCGTGTTTTGCACAGTCTTCTCGACTGCGGCCCTGATCTTCGCGTTGCTGGTCCGCATGCCCGAACCGCCGCAAACAACTCGCCTGTCCACGGCACATGCCCGCCGTGGCAGCTTTATCCGATCCATCATCAGCCCGGCGGCACTGCCGATTTCCCTGGTCATCCTGGTCTGTGGAATCGCCTATTCGGGCATCATTTCGTTCCTGGCACCGTTCCTGATCTCGAAGTCCATGACGGAGGCGGCCAGCTGGTTCTTTATTGTCTATGCCATCACCGTGCTCCTGTCCCGGCTCTTTGCCGGACGCATCCAGGACCGGCGGGGCGACAATGCAATCATGTATCCACTGCTCCTGATGTTTGTCCTGGGCATGGCCGCCCTGGCATTCGACCCGAGCAGCCTGAGCGTCGCCGCTGCTGCCGCCTTCACCGGCTTCGGATTCGGTGCGTTGTTGCCCTGCGCCCAGGCCATTGCAGTTACCGCGGTGCCGCCCGCGGACCTGGGCGTGGCCACCTCGACGTTCTTCCTAATGCTCGATGTCGGGATCGGCTTCGGGCCGGTCGCCCTAGGCCTGCTGATCCCCCACTTTGGGTACACCGGCATGTTCGGGATCCTCACCGTGCTTACGGTCCTTGCCATCGCCCTGTACTTCCAGGTGCATGGCCGCCATGCCCGCGGAAACCGGCGAAGGGCAACCTAGCGCGGGATCCCGAAGATCCTGCCCGGACTGACACGAACGAAGGCCACGACCGTCCAAGCCACCAGAGCCAACGCGGCTAGCCACAAGACCTTCAGGCCAACCTGCAGGTAAAGGAGAGCTCCGACAAAGGACCCGAACGTGATCATGGCCCAGAATGCGCCATACGGCAGTCACGCCCATTTGGGACCTCCGACTAGCATCGCGGCCCGGTGCTGCCCCCTCTTCACCAGGGCACCGGTCATGTAGGTCAATCCGACGCTGACCTCGCCGCGGCGCGTGTAGGTCGCATTTACCGCCCCCTGGACATGGCCAGCAACACGGCGGTTCAGACACCTCCGGCCGAACCCAGGGCGGTGGTTGCCGAGGCCAGCAGGAAGATCGAGGAAACCGAGAGCACCGCCCCGCGCCGGTGCACCGAGGGAACATTGCTGGGCAGGGTTGCCGCTGCCACTCCAAACACGAAGCCTGCCACCGACCCCATGGCCAGGGCCCATGCGAGATAATTGCCTTCCGCGAATGCCGCGCCTGAGCGGGTCGAATTGCCGCTCATAAACGAGACAAAGTAGCCGCCGAAGTGGATGAATGCCACCCCGTCCACGAATCCGGAAATCGCTGTCAGTCCGCTGGCATATGCGATTCCCCGCCATCCCAAAGACCCCGTCACGTGTTTTCTCCTCATCGCACGCCGGCGCAAAGCAACGCTCCGCCCTGGGCACCGTCAAAATCATTGGTGCCGGCAGCCACCAACAACGACTTCCCACTCCTCCCCCGTCTATTGACCCAACCAAACCGCAGCTTGCGGGCCCGCAGCCACGCACCGAACCGCAGGTGATCCGTGCCACGGGATCATGGCCGAATCAATCCACCGACTTACCATTGAATTTCCCCCTTCCAACCAAAGGTTTATTTTCGTGCCCCAATTTGCCCAGGCGCTTGCCCGCGGACTCAACGTCCGCCACGTCCGGTTCATGGCCCTCGGTTCGGCCATCGGCACCGGTCTGTTCTACGGTTCCGCATCAGCCATCCAGGCCGCGGGACCCGCGGTCTTGCTGGCCTACATGGTTGGTGGCGCCGCCGTCTTCATGGTGATGCGTGCACTGGGAGAGATGGCGGTGCGCCACCCGGTCTCCGGGTCCTTCGGCCAGTACGCCTCCAAGTACCTGGGCCCGTTTGCCGGTTTCATCACGGGCTGGACGTTCGCCTTCGAGATGGCGATCGTGGCCATTGCCGACGTCACCGCATTCGGCATCTACATGGGGTTCTGGTTCCCGGATGTCCCCCGCTGGATCTGGATCCTGGCCGTGGTCTTCTTCATCGCCGCGCTGAACCTGATGAAGGTCAAGGTCTTTGGCGAGACCGAGTTCTGGCTCTCGCTGATCAAGGTCTCGGCCATCATCGCCATGATCGCCGGCGGTGTGCTGATCGTGCTCTTCGGCTTTGGCCTGCCGGCCGAGGCCAACCCCGGCATCGGCACCCTGCTGGCCGCCGGAGGGTTCTTCCCCAACGGGTTCTGGGGCCTGCTGGCCTCCTTCTCGATCGTGATGTTTGCCTTTGGCGGCATCGAGACCATAGGCATCACCGCCGGTGAGGCAGAGAACCCCAAGTCAGTGGTGCCCAAGGCGATCAACACCGTGCCTGTGCGCATCCTGCTCTTCTACGTCTGCACCCTGGGCATCCTGATGATGATCTACCCGTGGAACCAGATCGGTTCCGAGGGCAGCCCCTTCGTGCAGATCTTCGACAACCTGGGCATTCCCGCGGCGGCACACATCCTCAATGCAGTGGTCATCACCGCCGCGATCTCGGCAATAAACTCCGACATCTTCGGAGCCGGACGCATGATGTTTGGCCTCGCCCAGCAGGGCCACGCCCCGGCGTCCTTCGCCAAGATCTCCCGCAACGGGGTCCCCTGGATGACGGTGCTGACCATGGGCATCGTGCTGCTGGCCGGAGTGGTGCTCAATGCGCTGCTGCCCGAGTCGTTGTTCCTGGTCATTGCCTCGATTGCCACCTTCGCCACCGTGTGGGTGTGGGTCATGATCCTGCTCTCGCACATCTCCATGAAGCGGACCATTGCGCGCGAGAACCTCCAGGCGTCCGAGTTTCCCTCCCCCTGGTGGCCGGCCGCATCCTATGCCGCGCTGGCATTCATGGGATTTGTGATCGTGCTGCTGGGCGTCATCCCCGCAACCCGCATCGCCCTGGTGGTTGGCGTGGTCTGGATTGCGCTCCTGTTTGTCGCCTACAAGGTGTGGGTGCGCGGCAAGGGCCACGAGCGCGCCGAGCTGGTCGACGAGACCGGGCGCGAATACGCGACGGCCGATTCGCACTAGCGGGTCCTCCCAACCCCAGCTTTCCCATTGTCAGGAAGCCGGGCCCCGTGGTAAAGCGCGGGGGGTGGGGGGTTGATGACGCGAA
>NZ_JBKKAP010000148.1:0-24059 GCF_046714615.1 Paeniglutamicibacter sp. | reverse complement strand
CCAGGAGAGATTGCGATGAGCTCACAGCAGACGCCCGTCGCGGCGGCTCCAGCCATCAAGACCGCCGGCAAGGCCCGCACGGGCCGCCGCCGGCCCTCGCTGGAGCCGGGCAGCGCCAACCCCATCGTCAAGATCATCCTGTTCGGCATCTGCCTGCTGTGGATGGTTCCGGCGCTCGGGCTGCTGGTCACTTCGGTCCGCAACCCCGATGACGCCAAGACCACGGGCTGGTGGACCGCGCTGGCCAACCCGTTCGACGAGGATTGGTCGCTGGGCAACTACCAGGAGGTGCTCGACCGCGGCGTCGGCGATGCGTTCATCAACTCGATCGTGGTGGCGGTGCCGGCGACCGTGATCCCGATCATGATCGCCGCGTTCGCCGCTTACGCGTTCACGTTCATGCGCTTTCCGGGCCGCGACGTGTTCTTCGTGCTGTGTGTCGCCCTGCTGGCGGTTCCAATGCTGGTCGTCTTCATCCCGTGGCTGAAGATCTTCGGCAACCTCGAGCTCAACGGCACGTTCCTCGCCGTCTGGCTCGTGCACGCCGGATTCGGGATGCCGCTGGCCATCTACACGCTGCGCAACTACATGGCGACCCTGCCGTTCGAGGTGATCGAGTCGGCCAAGGTCGACGGCGCGAGCCACTTCACCACGTTCTGGCGCCTGATCATGCCGATGGCGATGCCGGCCATCGCGGCGTTCGCCATCTTCCAGTTCCTGTGGACGTGGAACGACCTCCTGGTCGCGCTGATCTTCCTCGGCGCGGGCGAGAACCAGGTCGTCACGGTGGCGCTGGCCGGACTGGTCGGCCAGTTCGGGCAGGACTGGCACCTGCTGACCGCGGGCGCGTTCATCTCGATGACGGTCCCGCTGCTCGTGTTCTTCTCGCTCCAGCGCTACTTCGTGCGCGGGCTCACCGCGGGCGCGGTCAAGGGCTAGGAGGACGACTCCGCCGCGGCCCCGATCAGTCCCTGGTCGGGGCCCGCGAGCGGGTTCCACCGCACCGGCGCCGGCGAGGAGGGGCGCAGCAGCTCGCGGGTCAGCTCCAGGCCGCGTTCGTCGAGCTGCTCGAGCGGGTCGCTGGAGGCGGCCAGGCCGCTGTAAGCGCGCAGGTGGGCGGCCCAGCGCTCGCGCTGCTCGACAGCGGGCCTGACCAGGAGGCAGTCGGGGTCGTTGACCCACCAGCGCCCGTGCATCCACGCGCGCGCGCGACCCGTGGTCAGCGCGCTGCGCATGCCGGGTTGGGTGATGTCCCCACCGAACTCCTCCGGCTGCCACTCGGCGTGGATGTCGGGAGAGACGCGCATGGCGTCGACCAGCCCGATGGAGGGCAGCAGCGGTGCGCCGCAGCCGACGATCACAGCGTCCTCGCCCGCGCCCGCGCGGATCAGCTCCAGCCCGCGGCGGTAGGCGGCGACCGGGTCGGCATCGGCGTGCCGGCGGCCGGCGATGGCGCCGGCGTAGATGAAGTCGAGCTTGAAATAGCCGAAGCCGTCCGCGGCGAGCGTGCGGAAGACGTGCGTGAGGTGCTCGGCCGCCTCAGGGTGCGTGACGTCGAGCACGTACAGTGCCTGGCCCCAGCCGTGGCCGCCGTCGGCACCGCCGACGAGCCAGCCGGGGTGCTCGCGGGCGACGCGGCTGTTCGCGCCGACGAGGAACGGAGCGACCCAGATGCCGGCCCGCCGTCCGGTGGCACGGATGCGCGCGGTGAGCTCCGGCAGCGGCCCGAAGCGATTTGAGCGCTCCAGCCAGTCGCCGATCTCGGCCTCGTAGCCGTCGTGGGGCGGCCCCGGGGGGGCCGGCCACATCGGGGTGCCCGGCCTGGGAAAGAGGCGGGCAAATCCAGGGGAGTGTCCCCGTTGGTGGTTAGGAGACCGAAGCGGTCTCCTCGACGATGAGCGGGTAGACGCCGTGCTCGTCGTGGATCTCGCGGCCGGTCACCGGCGGGTTGAACACGCAGGCCATGCGCAGCTCGGTGGCGGCGCGCACGGTGTGCTTCTCGTGGCCGTTGAGCAGGTACATGGTGCCGTCGCGCAGCTCGTGCACCTCGCCGGTCTCCTCATTGGTCAGCGTTCCCTCGCCCTGGACGCAGTACACGGCCTCGATGTGGTTGGCGTAGTGGAACGTCGAGGTGGTCCCGGCGTAGATCACGGTGTCGTGGAAGGAGAAGCCGACGCCTTCCCCGGCAAGCACCATGCGGCGGCTGCGCCAGGTTTCCGACTTGATGTCGCGGTCCGTGTCGTTCAGGTCGTTCAGGTTGGTAACCAGCATGTGTCCTCCAGGGATCGATTCGGTCTTGTGGGCGGCCGTTGCACAGCCGCGGTCGGTGGGTAGGGCGGAGCGGGCTACGCCGAGGCCAGCGCGGGCGAGGCGACGGCGGTGCGCACTGCCGCGGCGAGGATTGCCAGGCCGCGCTCGATTTCCTCATCGGTGACGGTCAGCGGCGGCATGATCTTGACGACCTCGTCCTCGGGGCCGGAGGTCTCAACCAGCAGCCCGTTGGCAAAGGCCGCGGCGGAAACCTTGGAGGCGGTCGCCCGATCCGGGAAGATGATGCCGACGAGCAGGCCGCGGCCGCGGAGGCCCGCGCCCTCGACGGTGCCGGCGATCTCCTCGAGGCCGCGGTGCAGGGTCTCGATGGTGCCTGCCAGCTGCTGCTGGAACTCGTCGTTGGCCCAGTAGGTGCGCAGCGCCGCGGTGGCGGTGACGAATGCAGGGTTGTGGCCGCGGAAGGTCCCGTTGTGCTCGCCGGGCTCCCAGACGTCCAGTTCCGGGTGGAACAAAGTCAGCGCCATCGGCAGCCCGTAGCCGGAGATCGACTTGGACACGCATACGATGTCGGGCTCGATCCCGGCTTCCTCGAAGCTGAAGAAGGTGCCGGTGCGGCCGCAGCCCGCCTGGACGTCGTCGACGATCAGCAGGATGTCGTGGCGCTTGAGCAAGGCGGCAAGGGTGCGCAGCCATTCGACGCGGGCCGCACGCAGGCCGCCCTCGCCCTGCACGGTCTCGACGATCACCGCGGCGGGCTTGTCCACGCCGGAGCCCGAGTCCTCCAGGACCCGCTCGAGCCACATGAAGTCGGCCGTGGCGCCGTCGAAGTAGTCGTCGTACGGGATCTTGGAGCTGTTGGTCAGCGGAATGCCGGCGCCCTTGCGCTTCAGCGAGTTGCCGGTCACCGACAGCGCGCCCAGGGTCATCCCGTGGAACGCGTTGGTGAAGGAGAGGATGTGCTGGCGCCCGGTGACCTTGCGGGCCAGCTTCAGCGCCGCCTCCACGGTGTTCGTCCCCGTCGGGCCGGGGAACATGACCTTGTAGTCCAGGTGGCGGGGCTTGAGGATCAGCTCCTGGAACGTTTCCAGGAACTCGCGCTTGGCGGGGGTCATCATGTCCAGCGAGTGCACGACCGCGCCGCTGGCGAGGTAGTCCAGCAGCGGCTTGGTCAGCTTCGGGTTGTTGTGCCCGTAGTTCAGGGCGCCGGCGCCGGAGAAGAAGTCCAGGTATTCGGTCCCGTCCTCCGCTGTCTGTGTGGCGCCGCTGGCGTGCGTGAACACGACGGGCCAGCTGCGGGAATAGCTGCGGACTTCGGACTCAAGGGTTTCAAAAATATTGCTCATGGTCTTTCCCTTCAATAGGTACGACAAAGCTGCGGCCGGTCCTCGAAGGAGCGGGCCGCGGAGCGGAGATGCTGGTGGTGCTGCGGGCGGTTCGGGCCGCCGGCCGGAGACTTGGGGGTGCGGCAGGGCCGCGCAGTGGTGCCGCTAGCGGCTGCCGGCGCCAGCCAGCTCGGGCACAAGTGATGTTTTGCTGACCAGCGGGCCGATCCGGTACAGGAACTCGGTGTCGTGGGCGTCCGGGTACAGCTCGGGGGTGAACAACGCCGCGCGGGTCAGTTCGGCCCCATGCCGTTCGGCGAAGCGGGCAAACAGCCGATTGGAGGGCGCGTTGTCCTGGGTGACAGTGGTTTCGAGGCGTTCTGCGCCGCAGCGTGCTGCAAGCTCGTCGAGCATGGTCGCTGCCAGGCCGCGCTGCTGGAAGCCGGCGCCCACGGCAACCTGCCACACCATAAGGGTTCCCGGTTCATCGGGACGCAGGTAGCCGGTGACGAAACCGGCCGGGGCACCGCCGATCTCGGCGATGAGCGACGTCTTGGCGAAGTCGCGGCACCAGAGCAGGTACGCATACGAAGTGTTCACGTCCAGCACCTGGCTGTCGTTGGCCATCTGCCAGAGGGCCTGGCCATCGGATACTGCTGGTTGGCGGAATGTTGCCTCGGACATTTTTGTTTCGAGTTCTTCAACCATCCATTCCAACGTAGCCACATGTCAGGAGAACACAACCCCGAGTCCCGCGGATTTGACACGAATCGACCGGTTGCGGGTGTGCTCCCCCAATCGGAGGCATCCCACGGGCGACTAAGGATGCACTGGTGCCGGGCGGTGTCGAAAAGAGCCCCGAAATACCGTTACCATTTTGTTACATTACGTCGAAGCCTTGTGTCGCCCCTCACGCCCGGAATTGCGCGCCACGTCACACCCGGGACCGAAAATGGCGCGGGGCGGGCTCACCAAACCGGCTCGCGACGCTGTATCTAAGACGAAGGGAACTCGATAATCTCGCTGCGGATCAGGAAGCGCTTGCCCTCGGGCGCCTCCACGGAGAAGCCCGAGCCGCGCCCCGGCACCACATCGATGGTCAGCTTGGTGTGCTTCCAGTACTCGAATTGCTCGCGGCTCATCCAAAAATCCAGGTTGCCCAGCGGGTTGCCGGCTTCGTCCGACAGGGTGAAGGCCCCCAGCCGAATGTCCGAATCGCCGGTCTTGAATTCACCCGCCGGAAAACACATGGGCGAGGATCCGTCGCAACAACCGCCCGACTGGTGGAACATCAGCGGCCCGTGCCGGTTCCAGAGCTTGCGCAACAGGTCCGCGGCCTCCGGCCCGAGCGCCACACGCGAAAATTCCTCACCGGCAATCGTCGGTGCCGATTCAATGACGTTGTCCATGGTTCTGCTACCTTGTCCTTCCGGTGTTTCCAATGACAGACACCACCGCCCGGCACCGTCTTGGGGGATCGGTGCCGGGCGGGAGGTGTGGAACGGTTCTTGCTGGCCCGGCCCTTGTTCCACGGGGCAGGATGGTCGGTGGCGAGTGCTATTTGTTGACGTAGTCGATGACCACTCGGCCATCGATCTTGGCGTGCTTCATTTCGTCGAAGACCGCGTTGACGTCCTCGAGCGGGCGGGTGTGGAACGTGGGTTTGATCTTGCCACGGGCGTAGAAGTCCAGCGCCTCGTCCATGTCCTGCCGGGTGCCCACGATCGAACCGCGGATGGTCAGGCCCTTGAGCACGATGTCGAAGATCGGTGCCGGGAAGTCCCCCGGCGGCAGTCCGTTGAACACGATGGTTCCTCCGCGCCGGGTCATGCCGATGGCCTGGCCGAATGCCGCCGGGTGCACCGCGGTGACGAGTACCCCGTGGGCACCGCCGGTGGCCTTTTGGATGGCCTCGGCGGGGTCTTCGGCGAACGCATTGACGGTGACCTCGGCGCCGTGTGAGCGGGCCAGTGCCAGCTTTTCCTCGGCGACGTCGACCGCGGCGACGCGCATGCCCATGGCATGCGCGTACTGCACGGCGATGTGCCCGAGCCCGCCAATGCCGGAGATGACTACCCACTGGCCGGGCTTGACCTCGGTCTGCTTCAGGCCCTTGTAGACGGTCACGCCGGCGCAGAGCACCGGGGCGATCTCGTAAGGGTCCGCGCCCTCCGGGATGTGCGCGGCGAATTTGGCATCCACCAGCATGTACTCGCCGAAGGAACCGTTGACGGAATAGCCACCGTTCTGCTGCGACTCGCACAGGGTCTCCCAGCCGGTGCGGCAGAATTCGCAGCTGCCGCAGGCGCTGGCCAGCCAGGCGTTGCCGACCAGGTCGCCGACCTTGACCTCGGTGACTCCCTCGCCGATCTTCACGACGTTGCCGACGCCCTCGTGTCCGGGGACCAGCGGGAGCTTCGGCTTGATGGGCCAGTCGCCCTCGGCGGCGTGCAGGTCGGTGTGGCAAACACCGGAGGCGATGACTTTCACCAGCGCCTGGCCAGGGCCGGGCTCGGGGATCTCGGTGGTTCCAACGGTGAGTTCGTCGCCGAATTTCTCGACTATGGCTGCGCGCATGGTGCTCATCAGGATTTCCTTGTCATTGGACGAAGGCGCGAGGACAGGGGGGTGCACCGGATGGTGGCGGGCCCCCTGATCCCGCGCCACCGAAGAAAGGTGGGGGGGTGTTGCTCACGTGCGGTGGGTGGTGCTGGCTGATGGTCGGCGGCCTTCCGGCCGCCGACCGCGGGCGGTTTAGAAGAAGCCGAGCTTGTCCTCCGAGTAGGAGACCAGCAGGTTCTTCGTCTGCTGGTAGTGGTCCAGCATCATCTTGTGGTTCTCACGCCCGATGCCGGAGGACTTGTAGCCGCCGAACGCCGAGTGTGCCGGGTAGGCGTGGTACTGGTTGACCCAGACGCGTCCGGCCTGGATGTCGCGGCCCGCGCGATAGGCGGTGTTGCCGTTGCGGCTCCACACGCCCGAGCCCAGACCATAGAGGGTGTCGTTGGCGATCTCGATGGCGTCGTCGTAGCCGGAGAACTTGGCGACCGAGACTACGGGGCCGAAGATTTCCTCCTGGAAGATGCGCATCTTGTTGTGGCCCTCGAAGATGGTCGGCTGCACGTAGTAGCCGCCGTCGAGATCCCCGCCGAGCTCCGCGCGCCCGCCACCGGTGAGCACCTTGGCGCCCTCGGCCTTGCCGATGTCCAGATAGGAGAGGATCTTTTCCAGCTGGTCGTTGGAGGCCTGGGCGCCCATCATGGTGTCGGTGTCCAGCGGGTTGCCCTGCTTGATGGCTTCGGTGCGCTTGATGACGTCGGCCATGAAGGAGTCGTAGATGGATTCCTGGACCAGGGCGCGCGAAGGGCAGGTGCAGACCTCGCCCTGGTTCAGCGCGAACATGGTGAAGCCCTCCTTGGCCTTGTCATAGAAGGCGTCGTCCTTGGCCGCAACGTCCTCGAAGAAGATGTTCGGGGACTTGCCGCCCAGTTCGAGGGTGACCGGGATGAGGTTCTCGGAGGCGTACTGCATGATCAGCCGGCCGGTGGTGGTCTCGCCGGTGAACGCGATCTTGCGGATGCGCTTGTTGGAGGCCAGCGGCTTGCCCGCCTCGACGCCGAAGCCGTTGACGACGTTCAGCACGCCTGCAGGGAGCAGGTCGCCGATCAGTTCCATGAGCACCAGGATGGAGACCGGGGTCTGCTCGGCGGGCTTGAGCACGATGGCGTTGCCCGCTGCCAGTGCCGGGGCGAGCTTCCAGACGGCCATGAGGATCGGGAAGTTCCAGGGGATGATCTGCCCGACCACGCCGAGCGGTTCGTGGAAGTGGTAGGCGGTGGTGTTCTCGTCGATCTGCGAGAGGCTGCCCTCTTGGGCGCGGATGGCGCCGGCGAAGTAGCGGAAGTGGTCGATGGCCAGCGGCATGTCGGCGTTGATGGTCTCGCGGACCGCCTTGCCGTTGTCCCAGGTCTCGGCGACGGCAAGCATCTCCAGGTTTTCCTCCATGCGGTCCGCGATCTTGTTCAGGATCACCGCACGCGCCGCGGGGCTGGTCTTGCCCCAGGGGCCCGCGGCGGCCTCGGCTGCGTCAAGGGCCGCCTCGATGTCCTCGGCGGTGCCGCGGCCGACCTCGCAGAAGCCCTTGCCGGTGACCGGGGTGATGTTCTCGAAGTACTCGCCCTTGATCGGGGCGACCCACTGGCCTCCGATGTAGTGCTCGTAGCGGGACTTGAACTGGACCAGGGAACCTTCGGTGTTGGGGTTGGCGTAGACCGTCATGACGACTCCTTGCAATCGGTGGTGTGGTGTTGCTCTGAATGTGAGCCTACTCACATCAACGTTGCGGCAACGTTGCATTCCACTGCGGCCCCGATGTGCCGCCGGTCAACCGGCGGATTCGAGCCGTTCGAGACGCTCGAGCGCGGCGACCACCATGGCCCGGCGGGGCGAACGGGCGGGCAGGACCTGCAAGGTGGTGCCGAGGACTTCCTCGTCGTCGTGCACCTCGGGCAACTCCAGGAAGCGAAGCAGCTGTGCGTCGGTGCCGTCCTGCAACATCCCCTGGCGCAGCGCGGCAAAGACCTCGTCTCGGATCACTTCGATGCCCGGTGCCTGCGAGCGAGGCAGGACCGGCCCCGCGTAATGGGCAAGCGCAGTGTCGAGGTCGCCGTCCTCGACGGCACACAGCACTTCGCGGGCGTCGCTCGTCGGCAAGCTCCGCAGCCGGTAAGGGCGCGAAAGCGGGACCAGCAACGGATCGAATTCCGTCAGGACCTTGCGCAGCCGGACCATCTCCGCCCGCAGCGTTCCCATGTCGGCCGCATCAGGATTCAGGTGCAGCAGCTCCACCAATTCCTCGCCGGTCAGCCCGCGGGGATGCCAGCAAAGCAGCGCAAGCAATTCGGCATGCCGGCTGCTGAGTTCAAGTCGCTTGTCGCCGCGGCGCAGCTCCACTCCCGTACCCGAGGTCAACCGCAGCATTGACACTTTCCCCGGCGCGGTGCTCGGCACTGCCGCGGAGGGCACCGCGAAGGTCCTCCGCACCGGTTCATGGTGTTGCTGGTGCCAGCGCAGTTCGGATTCCGCTGCCGCCACTGCCGCCTTCAGCAGCGCCAGCGAATGCGCGGCGACGGCATCGGCGCCGCCGGTGATGTCCACGACCCCGATCATTTCCCCGGTGTCCGGGGCATGGATCGGGACCGCGGTGCAGCTCCAGCGATGTGCGATGGGATCGAAGTGCTCTGCCCCGGAAACCTGGACGCCCCCGCCGGTGACCAAGGCGGTTCCTGGCGCCGAGGTTCCCACGGCGCGTTCCGACCAGTCGGCACCCGGAACAAAGGCCATGGACTCGGCGTCCCTCAAGACCTGGCTGTCTCCCTTGACCCAGAGCAGGCGTCCGGTCGGATCGCCGATCGCCAGGATCAGGCCGGTGTCACGAGTGGGCTCCAGAAGCAGGCGGTCAAACACCGGAAGAACAAGCCGCAACGGGGAAGCGGTGCGCAATCCGCGCAGGTCTTCATCGCTGAGCACTGTGTGGGCATTGGATTCCGCCGCACCCTTGAACTCCATTGAACGCAGCCATGATTCACGAACGACATCGCGCAACTGCCACGCGATATGGTCTAGCACCCCTGATCCCAATGTCTCGTGGGCCTCCATGGCACTGCGCTGCAGCGCCATGGAGGCAGGAGAAATCAGAGGCATTTTTCACCTTCCGCGGGGACAGGGAACCAAGGCGTGGAGTGTTGACCCGACACGCAACGTGATCCCCTTCACGATTTGCTCCCCAGCTTAGGGGAGATCCTTCGTCAAATGAACCCCAACGGCTCCGGCCATGACCAACGCATCCGCAGTCAATGGTGTCGGCGCGCACCCTTGCACCGATCCGGTCGCCCGAGCATCATGGGTGCGGGATGCTTTTCCCGTTTCGCCCTACGTCCGTCCCCAAGAAAAGGAGCGGCCCCATGGCCCGCATGATTTACGTCAATCTTCCCACCACGGATCTTGCCGCCTCGGATGCGTTTTATGCCGGGCTGGGATTCGAAAAGAACACCGATTTCTCCAACGAGGTGGCCACTGCCTGGATGATCACCGAGACCATCTGGGTCATGGTGCTCTCCGAGGAGTTCTACTCGTCGTTCCTGCGCAACGGGGACAAGCCCACCTACGGCGCCGGACCGCGTGAGGTGCTCAACGCCATCAGCGGGGAAAGCCGCGAAGAGGTCGATGAGTATGCGAGCCGCGCACTCGCCCATGGCGGCACCATCTACCGCGAGGCGTCCGAGGAATTCCCGGGCATGTACTCGGTCGCGTTCCTGGACCCGGACGGACACGAATGGGAAGTCGGCTGGATGGACATGTCGGCCGGCCAGGGAGCCTAAGGGAAACGGGCGGTTGTGCCGCCGACTCGATGATCGGCGGCACAACCACCCGTTGCCTCCTGGTTCCGGGACCTCCGATTTCAGGCCGTGCAGGCCTCATTGGAACAGCCCGCATCGCGCGGCGACCAATGGGCCGAACGCTCACCCTTGTCCTCCCACACGATGTGGCGGTGCTGCCCGCATCGCTCACAGGAAGGCGCCAGGAAGGTGGCGCGCTCGGCATCCGTGTACAACTTGTAGTCACCCAATGTTTTCTCCTTTGACCCGCCTGCCGTGAAGTTTCTTCACTCTACGCCGGAGGCGGCCCGGAACTCTAGGATGCCGGGTGGTGGCGTTTGAACTTGCGGTAGTGGTTCACCGTGCTGAGAAGGATGTAGAACCAACGCCGGGGGCTGGTTTCCTTCTTGTAGTACAGCGGGTGGCTGTAGCGCTTGGCCGAAATGAGTTCCTCGACCCCGCTCTTCATGTCGCTTGGCAGGTAGCGTCGCAAAAGTCGCAGCGGCAGGATGTTGTAGAGGTGGCGGTTGCCGGCGACCTGCAGTTCCTCTCCCCCGGCCAGTCCGCCGCGCAGGTATTCCTCGACGTAGAAGCGCGTGACATTGTGCCCGGCGGCGGTGATGTAGAAGTGGTTGCGGCCCAGGCGCGGGTTCAGCTCGAAGAACTTGTAGGTGCCGTCGCGCGGGTCGAGCTTCATGTCGAACATGGAGAAGCCGGTCCAGCCCAGCTCCTCCAGCAGGCGCGTGCCTTCGGCGACCGCCGTGTCGTTGGGCTGCGCGACGATGGCCGCGGAGTTCCCCAGGGCGCCCGGCGCGTGCTCCTCGACGATGACCCGGCCGCACGAAACAAAGCGCACCTTGCCGCTCCGGTCGCTGAAGAACGTGGCCAGGTGCATGCCGCTGTCATCGCCCGGGATCAGGTCCTGGATGACAAGCGTGCCGGTGTACCCGGCGTTGGATGCATTGGCAGTGAGTTCGGTCAGCTCCGCCAGCGAGGCGACGGTGTGTACCTTCTTCTTGCCCGCAAATTCCAAGGCCCCCCAGGCCACGCCGTCCGAGGGCTTGACGATGGCGGGGAACGGCACGCCTTCGGCGGCAAGTTCGGCTTCGAGCGCCGCGGGATCCGCGGAACCGCCGGCGCAGTCGTGGACCACGGTGGCCGGGTAGCTCACGCCAAGGTCGCGGCATAGCTCGTAGAAGGCGTCCTTTTCCGTGGCCCGGTCCAATTCCGCGTTTCCGACATACGGGATGGTGAACCACTCGGAGAGCTCTTCGGCATGGGTGGCGATGAAGCGGATGTGCTGGTCGGCCGCGCCCAGGAGCAGTAGCGGGCGCTTGGCGCCATTGGAGCCGCCGAATTCACGCCCCAGCCCGGAAACGAAGGCAGCGAATGCCGCCGGGTCGTCCTGCTGCGCGAAGGGGCGCGGCAACAGGATTCGCGAGTGCTCGGTAATGCCGGTCATGACGGAGGGAACGACGACCGAATGCACGTCGTACTGCTCGTGGAACTCGCGCGCCAACGAGTACGCGCCGATGTCACCGCCCAAAATGACAGGGACGAAGGGCTGGTTCTCGTTGATCTGCATGAACCAAAACTATCAACCCCCCACAAATCGAATACCCCAGAGGGGTACTTGACAACATACCCTCGGGGGGTATTGTTTGGGGTATGGAAAACATCGCCCTTCCGATCGACGAGCACGTCGGCCACGGATACACCGCCAACAAGGAATCGCTGCTGAAGCGACTGAGCCGCATCGAGGGCCAGGTCCGCGGTGTCAGTCGCATGGTGAATGAGGACAAGTACTGCATCGACATCCTCACACAGATCTCTGCCATCAACGCGGCCCTGCACAAGGTAAGCCTCGGCCTGGTGGAGGAGCACGTTTCCCATTGCGTCGTGAACGCCGCGGCCCAAAGCCTCGAAACCGGGGACCAGTCCTACGTGGATGAGAAGGTCTCCGAAGTCACCGTGGCCATTGGCCGACTGCTGCGCTGAAACGCCGCACGCCTTCCCCCAAGATTTGCCCACCCAAGAATCCACTCCCAAGGAGAAACCATGAGCGAAACATCAAGCGGCGGTTGCTGCGGCGGCGGCTGCTGCGGCAGCAACTCAAATGAAGGACTCACCATCACCACGCGACCGGAGGACACCATGGACCAGAACCACATCACGCTGAAGATCGACGGCATGACCTGCGGCCACTGCGTCGCCTCCGTCACCGAGGAACTGCGCGAGGTCGAAGGCGTCACCGACGTCGAGGTCATCCTCTCGGCAGGTGGCACGTCCACCGCAAACGTCACCGCCAGCGCGCCGATCCAAGACGCACTGCTGGCCCGGGCCGTGGAAGAGGCCGGCTACACGCTCGTCTCCGCCGGAGCCTAGGCCCACACCGACCGCACGCGGCGCGATCCGCCGCCGGAGAACCCCAGGAACGGAAGCATGAGCAACGAAATCGATTTCCCCGTCAACCAACGCATCGTCGACCTGGACATCCAGGGCATGACCTGCGCATCGTGCGTGGGCCGCGTCGAACGCAAGCTCGGAAAGATCGAGGGCGTCGAGGCCCTGGTGAACCTTCCGCTGGAATCGGCGCGCGTCACCGTCCCGGAATCCGTCAGCGACGACCAGCTCATCGCGACCATCGAATCCGCCGGATACAAGGCACAGGTCAAGGCGGACAGGTACGCCCACGCCCCGGCGCCCGACACCGCGGTCCCGAGGCCCGGCGACGGGGCCCCGGAGCACGGGCACCACGGCACCGATCCGGGCCACGAGCCCGATCCACACGCCGGGGGGATGCACGACCACGGCCCCGTCGGCGGGGACCTGAGGAAGCGGCTCATGGTGGGCGCCATCCTCACCGTGCCGCTCTTCGTCATTTCCATGGTCCCTCCGGCGCAGTTCCAGCACTGGGGCTGGGTCGCCATGGCGTTGTCCACCCCGGTGGTCTTTTGGAGCGCCTGGCCGTTCCACCGCGCAGCCGCCATCAATGCACGGCACCTGGCCTCCACGATGGACACGCTGGTGTCCATCGGAGTGCTCGCGGCGTACTTCTTCTCGGTGTGGCAATTGGCCCTCGATCCGATGCTGACAGCCCACGTCGGCATGCCGATGGGCGAACACGCGCTGTACTTCGAAACCGCCGGCGTGGTGGCGACCTTCCTGCTGCTGGGCCGCTACCTTGAAGCGCGGGCCAAGTCGCGGGCAGGGGACGCCCTAAAGACCCTGCTGGATCTGGGAGCCAAGGAAGCCACCGTGCTGCGCAACGGGGTCGAGACCAAGGTTGCCGCCTCCGAGCTGGTTCCCGGCGATGAGTTCGTGGTGCGCCCGGGCGAGAAAATCGCCACCGACGGCTTCGTGGTCTCCGGCCACTCCGCAGTGGACACCGCCCTGGTCACCGGGGAATCGGTTCCGGTCGAGGTGGGCCCCGACGACGCCGTCACCGGCGCCACCATCAACACCTCCGGTGCCCTGTTGGTGCGCGCCACCCGTGTGGGTGCCGACACCACCCTGGCCCAGATGGGACGCCTGGTTTCCGAGGCGCAGACCGGCAAGGCGCCCATCGCCAGGCTGGCCGACCGGATCTCCGCGGTCTTCGTGCCCATTGTGCTCGTAATCGCCGTGCTGACGTTCGTGTTGTGGCTGGTGCTCACCGGGGATACGAACGCTGCGTTTGCCGCCTCCGTCGCGGTGCTGGTCATCGCCTGCCCGTGCGCCCTGGGCCTGGCCACACCCATCGGCCTGCTGGTGGGCACCGGACGCGGAGCCCAGCTGGGCATCCTGATCCGCGGCCCGCAGGTCCTGGAGGACACCCGCAAGATCGACACCGTGCTGCTGGACAAGACCGGCACCATCACCGAGGGCAACCTCGCGGTCACCTCCACCATGCCGGCGGCAGGCTTCGACGCTCCCGCGCTGCTGGCCCTGGCCGGTGCCGCGGAATCAGGTTCCGAACACCCCATCGCCCATGCCATCGTGGCCGCGGCACGAGCCACCGCCCCGCTGGCCGAGGCCACCGACTTTACCTCCGCCCCCGGCGGAGGGGTCAAGGCCCGCGTCGGTGACCGCTCCGTGGTTGCCGGCCGGGTCAGCTGGATGCAGGAAAACGGGGTCGAACTCGACGCGGGGCACCACAAGATGCTGCGCGGAGCCCAGGAATCCGGCGCCACCTCCATCATGGTCGGCATCGACGGCACCTTTGCCGGGCTCATCAACCTCTCCGACACCATCAAGGAGACCTCAGCCGGCGCGATTGCCCGGCTCAAGGAACTGGGCCTGCGCCCGGTGCTGTTGACCGGGGACAACGCCGCGGTAGCCACGCAGGTTGCCGCCCGGGTCGGCATTGCCGAGGCCGACGTCTTTGCCGATGTCCTCCCCGAGGGCAAGGTCCAGGCCGTGCGCAAGCTGCAGGCCGAGGGCCGGGTCGTGGCAATGGTCGGCGACGGGGTCAACGACGCCCCGGCGCTTGCCCAGGCCGACCTCGGAATCGCCATGGGCTCGGGCACCGACGTTGCCATCGAGGCGGCGGACCTGACCATCATGGGCAACGACCTCGCCCAGGTGGCCCAGTCCATCGAGCTGTCCCGCAAGACCTTGGGCACCATCAAGATGAACCTGTTCTGGGCCTTTGCCTACAACACCGCCGGCATCCCGATTGCCGCCCTGGGTTTCCTGAACCCGATGATTGCCGGGGCCGCCATGGCCGCCAGCTCCGTGCTGGTCGTGGCCAACTCGCTGCGGCTGCGCGGCTTCGGCCGCACATAGGGACGACGGATCCCTCGGCATGGCCGGTGTGCCGCAGCAGTGTTTCCCCCAGGGAGCAATGCAGCGGGGCACCGGCCCTTCCATGTCTGTCGGGGGGCCTGGCTACCGGCTGCGCAATTCGTCGGCACGCACCAGCAGCACGCCGCCGACGATCAACAGGCCGCCGAGCAGCTGCACCCCGGCGGGCAATTCACCCAGCAGCAGCCAGGCCCACAGCACCGCGAACAGCACCTCGGTGAGCGAGATGAAGGAAGCGAGCTTCGAGCCCAGCGCCCGGGCGGCCATGATGCCGGTGACATAGGCAATGACGGTGGAGAACAGGATCAGCCCGCCGAGGGCCACCCACCAGTGGGTTTCCCAGTTCGCCAGCTTCACCGGCACGAACCTCACCTGCATGTCCAACACGCCGACCAGACCCAGCAGACCCATCGTCACGGCCCCGACAAGGAGCCCGCCGGTGGCCAGCACGATCGGCGGCAGTGCGCCATCGGCGCGGGCACTGATGAAGAAGTAAACGGTCAACCCAACGGCGGCGCCCAACCCCCAGAGCACGCCGATCGGGTCCACCCGCGTCTCCCCCGTCAGGTCCAGGACAGCGACCAGCCCGGAAAGGGCCAAGAGTGCGCCGCCAATCGTCATGGCCTTGGGCGTCTTGCGGTGTCGAACCCACAGGAAGAGCACGATCAGCACCGGGGCCATGTATTCCAGCAGCAGTGCCACTCCGACATCGAGCCGTTCGACGGCCAGGAAATAGAAGAACTGGCAGGCGCCGACACCGAAAAGACCAAAGAGCAGGATTGATTTCCAATTGTCGGCAACCAGCGACCATTTGCCGCGCATGATCAGCAGCGTGGGAACCAGCAGCACCAATGCGGCACCGGCCATGCGCAGTGTCACGGCCGCGGCGGGACTCCAGCCGGCTTCCAGCAGGGATTTGGCGAAGGAACCGGAAAGGCCGAAAACCGCCGAGGAAAACAGGGCAATGCCGACACCTCCCAGGCGTGGCCGCGGGGAAGACACGGGGGCCGCGACGGGTGCCGGCTGTGCCAACTGGGTGGGGATTTCTTCTCTTGGCACGGCGATACGCTCCCTGGGGCGAAGTTGGTCCGACGCATGAATGGGCTTGTAAGCCGCATCGACTGTCAGGAGTAAAACTATGTATGATCATGACAGTAGGTCCACACGGGCTCTTCCGTCAATCCACAAGGCACCACAGGAGTCACAATGATCTTTGCACCTGACACAGAGGTTGCCCTGGGCTCGATCGTGGCGCTCGTCAACTCGGCAACCCAGTCCTCCGACAGCCTGCTCACGCGCGCCGATCTCGACGAGTTCCTCAATGGGCAGGGGTTCACGGGTTCACGGACCCACAACGATGCGGAGCTCCGCTCGGTACGGCAGCTACGCGCCCAGCTGCACGGACTGTGGCTCGCTTCCGAGCAGGAGTCGGTGGACCAGGTCAACAACATCCTGCGCAACGCCCGCGCCCTGCCGCAGCTCATCAAGCACGACGGGTGGGAATACCACATCCACGCCACCACTCCGGAGGCGCCATTGAGCGAGCGCATGGCGGTGGAAGCCGCCATGGCCCTGGTGGATGTGCTGCGTTCGGGCGAATTGTCGCGCTTGCGGGTATGCGCGGCCGAGGACTGCGAGGCGGTGCTGCTGGACCTGTCCCGGAACCGTTCCAAGCTCTATTGCGACACCGGCAACTGCGCCAACCGGGAGCACGTGCGCGCATACCGCCAGCGGAAATCCGAGCAAAAACACGGACTGTGAACATACACTGGTGCCATGGCCGAAAGTGCATTCGGCCCGTTGATCGGAGGAGCACCCGTGAACAGCGAAGAAGTACCGCAACCACATGCCGCTGACGAGTACGAAGTCGACCTGGAAAAGTCCAATGACGGCCCGGTGCGTGCCGCCGCCCGCTGGGCCGCAGGCTTGGTCGATGCATTCTTCGGCGGAGACGGATCCGATGCCGTCGGTGCCGCCGTCGTGGTCCACCGGATCGACAATGATGCCGAGGTGCTGCGCATCAATGCCGGCAGCATCGAGGAGGCCGAGTCCCTGGTGGCGATGGTGCGCTCGGACCTGGAGGATCTGGGACACGACGAGTTCCTGGACCGCTGGGGCGGACGCGACGGCGCCGAGCCCGCGCACTAATAAGGTTCCGACGCAAGCAAAGCCCGCGGGAGACAACCGAGTTGTCCCCCGCGGACCCTTGCAACGAGCTACGGTTCCAGGCGCTTGATGTTGTGCTCGGAGCGCTTGACCATCGGGAGAAACACCAAGAGACCGAGTTCCGAAATGAATGCGGCCGTCGGCGCGGGCAGGTAATCCACGAAGAAGTACAAGTAGCCCTCGATGATGACACCGACGCTGGCCAGGAACCCCACCACCTCCCCCGCAATCTTGTTTCCGGGGATGAATCGCTCGATCAAGTCATCAAGGCGCCATCCGAGCAGCATGCCGGCCAGGAACGGGCCGGCGCAGATGCGGACAATCCACGGCAGTGCCCCGTCCCGCACCGATGCGGTGCCATGGATGAGAACGCTGAGCCCGACGCCCGCAAGGAAGGGCAAGGCGACAAACACGATGACGCACGCCAGATAGGCGGCCATGAGCAGGACCGTTGAAAACTTCTCAAGAATCATTCCGGGTTTGCCGCTGGTGGCTCGTCCATGGGTGCGTGGGGAGCAATGAACCTCGTCCGGCCACGGTGGCGGAACAAGATCCATCCTTGCTTCGGCCAAGCCACCAAGGAATCGAAGGCCAAACATCCGGCAGTGGCTCCGGGGTGTCCCCTTTAACCGCAGATGCCGCCCGGGAAGCCCGGGCGGCATCTGCCAAGAGCGTGGTTTGTCTAGTTCTTCTTCTCGGGCTTTGCGTCAGGGGTTTCCGATGAGCGGTTGACGCCGGCTCCGGTTCCCATTTCCTCGGGGTTGTCCTTGCCCGCCATGGTCATCACGGAAATGACCAGAAGGCACGCGACGAAGGCGACACCAAAGGCCACAAGCCCGATGTCGATCCGCAACGGGTTTTCCGACCCACCGGTTGACGAAATGGTGGCGACGACACCGGCAATGATGGCCATGACCAGGGAGAAGGACAGCGGTGCCTTGATGCTCTGCTGCCAAGACTTCTTCTGTTCGGCTGGGGTGTTGCCCACGAAAGGCCCTCCTACTGGTTTTTGGTTCAACATTTATTCTAGCTCCAAAGCCCGGTCTCGGGTTCCTTCGCGGCATGGCGCAGGCCGAAGGCCGAAATCAATTCGAACACCGCCAGGATGATGGCCCCGCCCCCGGCCAGGCCGAGCAATGCGTGCGCGTCCAGCTGCAGACCCATCAGCAGGGAGGCCCCCACAGCCAGGGACACGAAGCCGGTGACCAGCTGGTCCTTGAACGGGAGGAACCCGGCGCGGTGCCGAATGAAGACCACGATTTCCAGCACCCCGGCGATGATCCAGGCCGAGGCTCCGGCGATCGCGACAACTAGTGTCTCGGGGCGGAACGCCATGACCAGGCCCGAAAGGATCATGATCACCGCTGCCGCCGCGTAAAGCCCCCGCACGGGCTTAGGGGCGCTCGGCGCGCTGGCATAGTCCCAGAGGAACTTTGCGCTGATCACCATGAAGGCAGCCAGCGAATAGGCCAGCACCTGGTTGGTAGCGGCGGGCCAGAAAATGGACAGGAGCGCAAAACCGGCGGCCGTCGCGGCGCGCCCCATCACTGGGGTGGCTACTTCGGCGGCAATGGTTGCGGGAATTTTTACTGCAGGCACGACTACGAGTCTACCGGCGATGGGCCGCCGGACCTTATTCGCGCCCGGGCCGCCGGCGGATCAGCTCGGGACCCAGGTCGGCGATCGTCGCGGCCCCCATGAGCTGCATGTTGACCTCGATTTCCTTGGCCAGCAGCTCGATGACCCGCGCAACGCCCTGCTCGCCGCCAGCCATCAGCCCGTAGAGGTACGCCCGGCCGATGAGCACGAAGTCGGCACCCGCGCATAGCGAGGCGACGATGTCGGCACCGGACATGATGCCCGAATCCAGGATGATCTCGGTTCCCGCACCCACCTCGGCGCGCACCTCGGCCAGCGCCTCAAGGGAAATGGGTGCGCGGTCCAGCTGGCGCCCGCCGTGGTTGGAGACGACCAGGCCGTCTGCCCCGGCGTCGACCGACTTGCGTGCGTCCTCGGGCGTGAGCACGCCCTTGACGAAGAGCTTGCCGTCCCAGATGGAGCGGATCCACTCCAGGTCCGCGAAGGAGAGCGTCGGGTCGAACATCGAGTTGATCAGCGTGGGCAAATCGGTACTGGAGTTGGACAGCGAGGCGAACTTCAGCGAGTCCGTGGTCAGGAAGTTGAACCACCATTCGGGGCGGTAGGAGGCATCCAGCACCGTCTTGAGATTCAGCTTGGGCGGGATGACCATGCCGTTGCGGGCATCGCGCAGGCGCTGGCCGGCAACCGGGGTGTCGACGGTGACCAGCAGGGTGTCGTAGCCCGCGGCCCGGGCGCGCTCGAGCAGCTGGCGCGACTTCTCCCGGTCCTTCCACAGGTAGAGCTGGAACCAGCGGCGGGAATCCGGCGCCGCCTCGGCGACCTCCTCCAGCGACCGGGTGCCCATGGTGGACAGGGAAAACGGGATGCCGGCGGCCGCGGCGGCGCGCACCGCGCCGGTCTCGCCCTCGGCGTGCATGAAGCGCGTGAACCCCGTCGGGGCGATGCCGAAGGGCAGCGCCGACGGCGCCCCGGCAATGGTGGTGGAAAGGTCAGCGCTCGCGGTGCCGTGCAGGATGCGCGGGATCAGCTCGATCGAATCGAAGACCTCACGGGTGCGCGTGTAGGTCAGTTCGCGCTGGGCGGCGCCATCGACGTAGTCGAATGCAGGGGTGGGGGTGCGCCGCTTGGCGATGGCACGCAGGTCCCACACGTCGGCGGCCTTGGCCAGGCGGGCCGCCCGCCGGTCCAGGGTGATGGGCTCGAACTTCATCAACGAGCGAAGTTCGGAAATCTGCGGCAGGCGACGCTTCATGTGAGGTTTTCCGGCTTTCTGTGGGTCGTGCGTGGATGGATGCTGCGTCTGGAGGGGGGCGCAGGTCAATGGTTGGCGGGCACCCGCATGGAGAGCAGAACGGCGAGCGCCGAGACCAGGCAGCATGCCAGCAGGTAGCCGGCGGCCAGGTGGGTGCTGCCGTCGGCGGCGTTGACCAGTGCCGCGGCAATAAGCGGGCTGAGCCCGGCGATGAGCGCACCGTTGGTCTCGCGGGCCACGCCGATGCCGCTTAGCCGGCGCTGCGGCGGGAAGAGGTTGGTGAGGAACGCGCCCTGGGCGCCGCTGGTGGCCGGGATGACCAGCCCGTAGCCCAGCGCGATCGCAGTGAAGGCCAGGGCGAAGCTTCCGGCGGTGAGCAGTCCGAAGATCGGGTAGGCCAGCGCCGCGCCCATGACCGAGCCGAAGAGCAGCACCTTCGGCGCCCCGTACCTGTCCGAGAGCCAGCCGCCCACCGGGGTCAGTGCGACCGAGACCAGCGAGCCCAGGGTGACGGCCAGCAGGGCGTCGGGCTTGGCCAGGCCGACCAGCGGTGAGGTCATGAGGCTCAGCGCGTACACGGCCAGGATGTAGTTCATGGCGTTGTGCCCCGTGATGGAGAAGAACCCGATGAGCACCTGGCGCCAGTCACGGGCCAGGACGTCGCGCAGCGGCAGGCGCGCCTTGGTCCGCTCGGCCGCCGCTTTCTCGATGGCCCGGGAGTATTCAGGGGTTTCCTCGAGCCGGTCGCGGATGTACAGGGCCAGGCCGAAGAGCACCGCGGAAACCAGGAACGGGACGCGCCAGGCCCAGCCCAACAGCACGTCGGTGCCCAGCGAGGAGACGGCAAAGAAGGCGAAGGTAGCCAGCGCGATGCCGGCCGGCGGGGTGGAGAGCACCAGGGAGGTGTAGAAGCCGCGGCGCTTGGGCGGGGCGAATTCGGCCACCAGGGTCATGGCACCGGCCAGCTCGGCGCCTGCGCCGAAGCCCTGCAGCAGCCGCAGGATGACCAGCAGCAGCGGTGCGGCGGCGCCGATCGCTGCGCTGGTGGGCAGCAGCCCCACGCCGACTGTGGCAACGCCCATGAGGATGATAGTCAGCATCATGGCGGGGCGGCGGCCGTACTTGTCGCCGATGTGCCCGACGATGACCCCTCCCAGCGGGCGGGCCACGAAGCCCACCGCGAAAGTGGCAAACGCCATCATAGATGCGGCGGAGGCAACGGCGTCGGAGAAGAAGAGCGGGGCGATGACCAATCCGGCCGCCGCACCGTAGAGCGCGTAGTCGTACCACTCGATGACCGTGCCGAGCACCGCGGCGAAGAGCGCGCGGCGTCCGGCCGGGGTGAGCCGTTGGCCGTCGGTGCTCTGTTCCGCGGCGCGAAGCCCGGGGTTAGTGGTCATCCTTGACACCCATCCATTCAAAACTCCATGAAAAATCCCTGAAAGATATTTCTAACAGGCGAGTAGTATCTTTCACAAGGGCCACCACGCACCCGGCCCAATGTGACGCGGGCAAAATGCCCGCCGACCCGAAGGAGAATCACCGATGAGCCCATCGCTCACCGATCGCCTGGTCGTCCAGCTGCGCGCGGCCATCCTCACCGGGCAGATCGCCCCGGGCAGCATCGTGGTCGAGCCGCGACTGGCCGAGGAGTACTCGGTCTCCAAGACCCCGGTCCGCGAGGCGCTGCGCCTGCTCACCTCCCAGGGACTGCTCACGGTACTGCCAAAGAAGGGCTATCTGGTGCGGACCATGGGGCTCAACGACATCCAGGAAACCCTGGACCTGCGAATGCTCCTTGAACCGCATGCTGCCGCCGCCGCGGCCGGATTCCTGCCGCAGCACCTCGCCGTTGACTTGCGCCAGCTGCTCGACACCCAGTCCGCGCTCTCCCCCACCGATCCGCTGGGCGCGATGAACGCGGCGCAGGATTTCCACCAGGCCATTGCGGATGCCTCGCGCAATACCCGCCTGGCCGATTCCCTGCGGCACTGCTTCGACGAGACCGCGCGCGCCCACCACGTGCTTCCCGGACTGCAGCGCTACATGGGCGTTCCCACCGAGCTGGCCGAGCACGAGGCCATCTATGCTGCCATCGCGGCGGCCGATGCGCGGGCCGCGGAAGATGCCATGCGCGTGCACCTGCGCTCAATCCGGGCCGCCATGGCCCAACAGTTCACCGACCCCGGCAGCCTCTGGGCCTGAGTTTCCCGTGGCTCAGGCTCCCAGAGTCTCGTTCTTTGTCATGTGGAAAAGTGCATCCCCCGACACCGTTCTGTCGATATGAGTTGGCGCATGGTCTTCCCACTGATTCCAACCTGTACCGAAAAAGGTGCTCCAATCAGATGAAAGGCTAGGCCGCTGATGGCAGCCATTATCGAGAGCCATCCGTTCCCCGAAGTAGGCAAGGTCCTCTTCCTGCCTTTTTTACAAGCGCATTGAGACTGTTGGCTCGACTGACAAGCTGTTTGTCATTGCCAGCCAGGGTGAAACGATTGAACCTCCACGCCCTGGAACGATGACCGCCTGACGCCTGTCGTTAGTAGTCCGGACGCATTGGCATTCCTGGGCACGCCCCAACCCGGTGCTCATGCGCCCGGTCCCAGACTGTCCGGGACCGGGCGGCGGTTGCCTCCTATGCGTCGTCGATCATCATAAAGAGAGTCGGCGCCGCAGAGACGTTGTGCCCACGATGTGCACGACCAGGGTTCACGATGAAGCCGTTTCCTGCGTCGACTGAGAAGGTCTCGCCGTCGTAGTACTCGTAACTCATCGTTCCTTCAAAAATGAAGCCGCGATGCCCCTTTTCGCACCAAACGTCATCGCGCACCGCGCCGGGTTCGTAGTTGACGATATTCCAGGTGGTGCCGTCGGGTGCATCGAGGGAGCGCAGCCGGATTCCGGGCAACGGCTCGTCCCACTCGACATCATTGAGCTTGATCTTGTCGACCCCTGCGGTCATTTCGTCCCCCTACTAGCTTCGATTCCGATATTCGTGTTCGGAGTTTATCCGTGACAGGACGTCCGGATCCGGATCCCTGCTTGGTGCCGGTTGTTCGGCCCAGGGTTGCGCCACTCATGCGGCGGAATTCTGCTCAGATTTCATTTACGCCGATCTGGTCCATGTCGGCGAAGGACTGGTTCTCGCCTGCCATGACCCAAAGGAACGAGTAGTTGCTTGTTCCAGCTCCGAAATGCATCGACCACGCTGGAGAGATGACTGCCTCGCCACTTTGCATCTTGATGTGTCGAGTTTGACCGGGAGTCCCCATGAAGTGGAAGAGCCGTTCGTCCTCGCCGAGATCGAAGTACAGGTACACCTCGGTACGGCGATCGTGCGTGTGAGGGGGCATGCTGTTCCATACATTGCCTTCTTTGGGAGACGTTATCCCCAAAACGAGCTGACTACTGCGTACGCCCTCGTCGTGAATATGTTTGCGCACGACCCTCCGGTTTGCGTGCTTCTCATCGCCGGTCGTGGTGGTAAGCGCCTCGTCCGCGGGTATCAGGGTCGTTGGAAATGCGGAATGGGAGACCGCGGAGGACAGGAACAATCGTGTGCCGTCCTGTGTTGCCGCGAATTGAATCTTCTTGGCACCCTGGCCGATATACAGCACGTCCTTCGACTGGAGGACGTACTCCTCACCGTCGACGGTTACCGTTCCGGTGCCGCTGATGCCTGTTACTGCGAGTTCACGGCGTTGGCAAAAGTACTCCGCTCGAAGCGAAGGATAGTTCTCGAGATCCAAGGTGGTGCCGGGCTCCGGATGCACTCCGCCAAGCACCATGCGATCTTCATGACTGTACACAGCCTTGATCGCGCCGGGGGTGAACAAGTCGCTGATAACGAATCGCTGGCGGATATCGTCGTCGCTCATTTTTGCGAGTTCGTCCGGGTGCGTCGCGTGACGGATTTCCATGCTGAAGTGTTCCTTAATCTTTGATGCTACGGATTTTTGGTAATGACGTTGCGTGGAATGCCATCAGCGAAAGCGACAATGTTTTGCCCGGCGATCCCAAAGACCTCGTCCGCCTCATCCGTGTGGAAACCGATATGCGGGGTGAGGACGAGATTGAGGTTCTCGAGGGGCAGGGTTGCAATTTCCGGGGGCTCGGATTCGAAGACGTCGAGCCCGGCTCCGAAGAGCCGGCCGTCGCGGAGCCGGGTGAAGAGTGCTTCCGTGTCAACGACCTCGGCCCGTGCGGTGTTGATGAGAATGGAGTTGGGACGCAGCAGTTGGAGCAGCTCGGCCGAGACAAGATGTTCCGTGTCCGGCGTGTGGG
>NZ_JBKKAP010000147.1:0-4744 GCF_046714615.1 Paeniglutamicibacter sp. | reverse complement strand
AGGAGAGAACCACAGTGCACAATCACAACAACGGCTTGAAGACGGCGGGGTTGCTTGGCGGCATGTTCGCGCTGCTGCTGGCCCTTGGTGCCCTGCTGGCGTCGGGAACCGGAAGCAGCAGTTTCATCTGGATCTTCGCCCTCATCGGCGTGGCCACCACGGCCTACGGCTACTGGAATTCCGACAAGCTGGCCATCCGCTCGATGCAGGCCTACCCGGTCACCGAGGCGGACCAGCCTGCCATGTACCGGATTGTGCATGAGCTCTCGGTTGCCGCCCAGCAGCCGATGCCGCGCCTCTTTGTCTCACCGACAAATGCGCCCAATGCCTTCGCCACCGGACGCAACCCGGAAAACGCCGCGGTGTGCTGCACCGAGGGCATCTTGCAGCTGCTGAACGAACGCGAGTTGCGCGGGGTGCTGGGGCACGAACTCATGCACGTCTACAACCGCGACATCCTCACTTCCTCGGTCGCGGCCGCCGTCGCCGGTGTCATCACCTCCGTGGCCCAGATGATGCTCTTCTTTGGCGGTGGCGACCGCCGCAACGCCAACCCCATCGCCCTGATCGCGATGTCGTTGCTGGCGCCCCTCGCCTCGACCGTGATCCAGATGGCCATCAGCCGAACCCGCGAATACGACGCCGACGAGGACGGGGCCAAGCTGACCAACGACCCGCTGGCCCTGGCCTCGGCCCTGCGCAAGCTCGAGAGCGGCGTGCAGCGTGCGCCGCTGCCGGCGGACGACCAGCGCCTGGTGAACACCTCGCACCTGATGATTGCCAATCCCTTCGCCGGCGCCCGGAAGCTCTTTGCCACCCACCCGCCGATGGATGAGCGTGTTGCCCGGCTGGAAAAGATGGCGGGCCGGTCGCTGGGGTACTAACCGGTACCAGGCACACCCACTGAACCTCACGAGCGGCCCCGGGCCTTGGCCCGGGGCCGCTTATTCGTGACTTGAATGTTCGGCTCATGGACAGTTCGTGCGGAGAGTTTCCAAGCGACGATTCGGCCGCGTTGCGTAATCTTCGAAGACGGTCCCGCATGCCGGCACAATTTCATTTTTCCTAGTGGGTGATGTTTTTTGCGCCAGGCGACAGCCCTTGGTCGGTGAGTGGATGCCAATGTGACCTGCCTTTCGGTTTGCGGCGCGAAGTAAGCCGGGCGTAATCTCATTAGGCGATAGGTGCGTTGCCTATTCATCCCAGCCACGCCTAAGTCTTCGGGCTGGCCTGCTTGCAGGCCGTCTTGGGGATGGCGGTGAACCACAAAGGCATGCTCCCATGACAGCAAACTTCCTGATCGGCCTGCGCGAAGGGCTCGAAGCGGTGCTTCTCGTTGTCCTCCTGCTTGCCTACCTGAACAAAAGCGGACGCACCTGGCTGATCCCGCGGGTCTTCATCGGCGTCGGGGTTGCCGTCGCCGTTTCCCTGGGCTTCGGCGCACTGCTGACCTTTGGCCCGCGGGGACTCACGTTCGAGGCACAGGAGGCCATCGGCGGCGGGCTGTCCATCCTCGCGGTCGGTTTCGTGACCTGGATGGTCTTCTGGATGGCGAGCGCGTCCAGGACCTTGGTCAGCGACCTGCGCGGCAAGGTCGACGACGCCGCGGGAGGTACCGGCTGGGCGCTGGTGCTGGTCGCGGCCCTGGCCGTGGGACGCGAAGGCCTGGAAACCGCCCTGTTCCTCTGGGCGGCAACGCGGGCCACAGGTGAGACCTGGCAGCCACTGCTTGGCGCCACCCTGGGAATACTGGTCGCCATCGGGCTCGGCATGCTCCTGCATCGCGGCGTCCTGCGCATCAACCTCGCACGGTTCTTCACCTGGACCGGTGCCGCGCTGATTGTTGTCGCTGGCGGAGTCCTGGCCTATGGGGTGCACGACCTGCAGGAGGCCGGGCTCCTCCCGGGTCTGCACAACCTCGCCTTCGATGTCTCGCTCATCATTGCCCCCGGAGGGTTCCTCGGCACCCTGCTCAAGGGGATCTTCAACTTCTCACCGGCCACCACCTGGATTGAGGCCATCACCTGGGTTGCCTACGTCGTTCCGGTGACGATCCTGTATTTCCGCAAGATCCGCGGTCACAATGGAGCCAAGCGGGCAACATCCTCGCTGCCGGTCTCCGCCTGAACCACTGCCACTCCCACTCACAAGGACCTTCATGAAACTCGCTCGCCCGCTCCAGATCACGGCGGCCCTGTCCGTGGCAGCCATGTCAATCACCGGCTGCACCACCAACACCCCGGAGGCCGCCGGGGACGGGTCCATCCAGGTCACCAGCACCGCCGATGCATGCACGCTCTCCACCGCCAGCGCGCCCGGCGGAACCGTCAAGTTCAGCGTGAAAAACGAGGGCAACCAGGTCACCGAGTTCTACCTCTTGGCCGAAGACGGTCTGCGGATCATTGGTGAAGTGGAAAACATCGGCCCCGGCCTGACCCGCGACCTGGTTGTGGTGGCGCCGGAAGGCAAATACGTCACCGCCTGCAAGCCGGGAATGGTGGGTGACGGCATCCGCGGCGATCTGGCCCTAGGCGCCGCACCGGCGGGGCAGACGGTCAGCACCGACCGGGCCGAGAAGCAGAAGCAGGCGGTCACGCTCTACTCCGCCTACGTCAAGGACCAGACCGAGCAGCTGGTGACCGGCACCCAGGACTTTGCCAAGGCCTTCGCCGACGGCGACGCCGCTGCCGCCAGGGAGCTTTACCCGAACGTACGCATGCACTGGGAACGCATCGAGCCGGTTGCGGAGTCCTTTGGCGACCTCGACCCGATCCTTGACGCACGCGAAGCGGACCTCGAAAAGGGGCAGGACTGGACCGGCTGGCACCGCGCGGAAAAGGACCTGTGGCCGCCGCTCTCCGGCTACAAGGCCATGAGCGACGCCGAGCGCTCCGCACTGGCCACCAAGATGGTCGCCGACACCGAGGAACTCTACGACCGCACCCGCGAGCTGACCTTCACCCCGGACAAGCTCGCCAACGGGGCCAAGGAATTGCTCGACGAGGTCGCCACCGGGAAGGTCACCGGCGAGGAGGAAATCTGGTCGCACACCGACCTCTGGGACTTCCAGGCCAACGTTGATGGTGCCCGGATCGCCTACGAGGACCTCAAGCCGTTGCTCACCGATTCCGACGCGGAACTGGACAGCTCGCTGCAGCAGAACTTCGATGCCTTGCAAAAGCTGCTTGACCAGCACAAAGAGGGCGAGGGCTTCGTGTTCTACGACCAGCTGAGCAAGGCGCAGGTGCAGGAATTGAGTGCCGCGGTCGACGCGCTGGCCGAGCCCCTGTCCAAGCTGACCGCTGCAGTGGTGAAGTAGGGGCCATGCTGGGTAGGAACAAGACCGGTGGAGAGGCCACGGGCAAGACCGCGGGCCCACCCGAAATGACTTCGAAGACCGCGCCCAGCCGGCGCTCCCTGCTGGTCGCTGCGGGTGCGGGCGGGCTCGGGATTGCCGCCGGTGCCGTGGGGCAGGCAAAACTGTCAGGAGCGCAGGCCACCGAGGTGCCTGCGGGGGATATCGTCGAATTCCACGGCACCCACCAATCCGGAATTGCCACGCCGGCGCAGGACCGGATGCACATTGCGGCCTTTGACGTCACCGCGGAGAGCAGGGAAGAGCTTGTTGCCCTGCTTTCGGACTGGACCGCTGCCATCGAGCATTTGATGCGCGGTTCGGACGTGGGGGAGTTCGGGGCCACCGGAGGCAGCTACGATGCGCCGCCGGAGGACACCGGAGAGGCCCTGGGCCTGTCGGCCAGCCACCTGAGCGTCACCGTGGGCTTTGGCCGTAGCCTCTTTGAAGGTGCGGACGGCCCGCGCTTTGGGTTGGACGGGAAGATCCCGGAGGCGCTGATCGCGTTGCCGCATTTTCCCGGGGACGCGCTGGAGGAAGCCCGCAGCGGGGGAGACCTTGTGGTCCAGGCTTGCGCGGACGACCCGCAAGTGGCGGTCCATGCGGTGCGGAACCTCGCGCGCATTGCCTTTGGCCGGGCCCGGGTGCGGTGGTCCCAAATCGGTTTTGGCCGCACCTCCTCGACCTCCACCGCGCAAGCGACGCCACGGAACCTCTTCGGGTTCAAGGACGGCACGGCAAACCTGAAGGCGGAGGAACAAAAGGCCCTCGACGAACACGTCTGGGTCAGTGGCGCCGCCGGATCGGAAGCCTGGATGAACGGCGGAACCTACTTGGTGGCGCGCCGTATCCGCATGCATATCGAAACCTGGGACCGGACCTCCTTGCGCGAGCAGGAAAACATTTTCGGCCGCACCAAGCGCGAGGGCGCGCCGCTGTCCGGCGGCACCGAATTCACCGAACCGGACTTTGCCATGGCAGGCCGCGGCGGACCGATCATGCCGGCGGATTCGCACGTGGCATTGGCCCACCCCTCGGCCAATAACGGCACGCAGATGTTGCGGCGCGGGTTCAACTACACCGACGGGTCCGATGGCCTGGGCCGCCTGGATGCGGGCCTGTTCTTCATTGCCTTCGTGGTGGATCCGCGCACGCACTACGTGCCAATGCAAAACGCCATGGCCAAGAACGATGCCCTTGTCGAATACCTGAAGCACACCGGTTCCGGGCTCTTCGCCGTCCCTCCGGGAGTGCAGGAAGGCCAGTACCTGGGACAAGGTCTCTTCGACTGAGCATGGCCTGCGTGGAGCGTGATCCCGCAGTCAAAGCAACGGGAGGGGGGGTGCCACCCAAGGGGTGGGGGCCGCCCCGGCTAGGCCGGGGGGGCGC